>NZ_JAPDBE010000025.1:0-69504 GCF_027705025.1 Aeromonas sp. D3
GAGCCGGCTGGAATGACGACTATCGGGCTCAGTTATTCTTTGGTTAAAATATCAACAAAGTGTGCTCCCACCCTGGGCTGACCATGACGACCGACCATGCAACAAACGCTATCAGGGCCAAAGAAAAAAGCGTCGAAGCGATGAAGATGCCTTTGGCGATCAGCTGTTGTTTGGGGCTCATGAATACTCCTTGAATAGGGTGTGGTCTTGCTCCCTGCTCGTGATTTAGCGTTCCTTCCATGTTGTTCGCTATTGACATGGTGGCGTATAAAATATGAGTCACGGCACCCTGTCGATGAGGCTTATAAAACTACCGGCAATGCCAGCATCAGTCAAAAATAAAGTAATTCAAATTGTAAATTCAGTGACAGCCAGAAAAATTCTAGAACGCCGGTTGAAGTACTCAATCTCGACCTGTTAGCCAGAGAATAATCAGCTTGTTACATCAACCAAAGCGACGGTTAAATGCCTCCTTGCTAACTTTTCTCTCCATCTGAGAGTTGCATTTTGGACAAAGCGTTTGCTTATTTCCATCGATTGTCCATTTATAATATGTCTTCTTTATAGACTGCCCACAAATACTGCAAGATGATGGCTTTCCAAAAAAATACCTATCACGGCAAAAATAATTATTGCAACCAACCATTCCATTCGTATATTCCTCAGTCAAGTTGAAAGCTGGTTATGACGTTCAAAAACAGTTGTGTGGTGCAGATCAATCTTTTCATTGATATAACAGTCGGTAGACTTGACCAGATCTCTGATAAATCTGATCACTTTTTCTAGTTCATCACGCTTTATAAGATGAGGAGCCGGTACGCCAGTGCTGATTGGCTTTGAACGATGTGCTGCATCACCGCGTTTTTTAATCCATTGATTGAGTGTTGAGCGGGCTTTATCTGGTTCGTAATTCGGCCAGCGCCACCCCTCGGTCACATCAAAGCCAAGATAATCCATGAATATTTTTTTCGTTTTATCTGAATTTGGATTATGAAAGGATTTTAAATCTGTATGCAATTTCTTCAGGATGAAGTCCCCCAGGTAACTACCCTGCACTATGGCTAGTTTTTTATGCATTTCCTCAACCAATCTATCTTCCACATAAGTTTCCCAAGCGGTGAGCGCCATTACCAGTCCGGCTCTTTTTAAAACTTCACTGCTGGGTGGTGGTGGGTTGGCGTTGATACTATCAAAATGAGCTAGCAGCTCTTCAGCATCTTTAATTGAATATTCGAATCCTTGAATCGCTTTTGACATATTCCTTGTCCCTGTTTGTAACGTTAGTTTCTTGTTCAGGCATTTAGGACTGCTCAACATCGACATGTATCATCATTAAATATATGCCACTGCCTCTACATTGTTCCCATCAGGATCAAGCAAGAATGCGGCGTAATAATCAGGAGCATAGTGGGCACGAAAGCCGGGTTGTCCGTTGCAGCGAAAACCCGCCTGGATACCCGCCAGGTGAAAAGCATCGACTTGTGCCTGAGTCGTGGCGCTGAAGGCAAGATGGCAGTGTGTATGTCGTTCGCCCCTTTCGATCAAAAAGCTCACCTTGTCACGGCCGTTCAGGCCAAAACCGGCAGCAGCGTCATCTGCCCACTTGAGTTCCACATGCAGTGGATGGAGTACTGTTTGGTAGAAGCGCTTGCAGTCGTCAAAATGCACTGTCTTGATTTCAACGTGATCGATCACGGTAACTCCTCGACGGATTGAATAAGACTATCTCCTGCTATGCGAGCTATCAGGGATCTGTTGCCAAGATAGACGCTACCGCCCCTGAATGACGCTGCCAGTGAGCGCCTTCTTCAGCAAGGTGAGCCTGACAAAGGGCTCTGGCCACCCAGACCCGACTGATGATCACAATAAGCCAGTTGAGGCCGGTTCGGGGAGGGGGCAAAAGCAATACTGTGTGGTTTATCAAAGATTTTCTGCATCAAGGCCAGCAAGGCATGAAGTGTGGGCTTGGCTGTTGCCTGGTTAAGCTTGCCCTGTTTTGTCGCTTGGCGACGGGAAGAGGCTCTGTTATGGTGGCTGAATTAGCCGTTTGGATGGCTAGATGGTTGTGGCGAGAAGCCCATTGTGGTCGTCGCCGTCATCCTGCCACCTTTTGATGATTATTTTGACAGGGAGTTCCTTATGCAGCGTCGTTCCTTTTTTACCCTCTCAGCGCTGGCACTGCTGGCCAGCAGCCTGCCGTTTTCCGTTCTTGCCGCCGATCCGGCCAAGAAAGAGATAGTGATTGGCACGACAGTGGGGGATTTTGCCGACATGGTGACCGACTCCATCAAGCCGCAGCTGGAGGCCAAGGGCTACAAGGTCAAACTGGTGGAGTTCACCGATTACGTGACCCCCAATATCGCCCTGGCCGATGGCTCGCTCGATGTGAACTGCTTCCAGCACAAACCCTATCTGGAGAGTTTTTCAAAAGACAGGGGCCTGTCACTGGCTCCCATCACCCAGGTGCCGACCGGTCCCATGGGTCTCTACGCCGGCAAGCTGGGCGAGCTGAAGGCGTTGAAAGAGGGGAGCACGGTCGCCATCCCCAACGACCCGACCAATCAGGCGCGTGCTCTGCTGATGCTGCAGGATCTGGGTTGGCTCACCCTCAAGGAGGGGATCAACCCGCTCAAGGCAAGCGAGTTTGATGTGGCGAAAAATCCGCACAATATCAAGCTGATCCAGCTGGAAGCTGCGCAACTGCCGCGTTCGCGGGAGGACGTGGACTTCTCCGTCATCAACGGCAACTTCGCCGCCTCCAGCGGCATTGCGTTCAGCGAGGGTCTGTTCCTCGAGCGCAGCTACAACTTCATCAACTGGGTGGTGGTGAAAAGCGCCGATGCCGATCAGCCATTCGCCAAGGACGTGGCGGCGGCTTACAACTCTCCCGAGTTCAAGGCCTATGCCGCCAAGCGCTTCGTTGGTTACAAGTATCCCGAGGGCTGGCAGGGGCAGAGTGCCAGCAACTGAGCATGGCTATCGGTATGTGACGTTATCGCACCAACAAAAACGGGCACCAGAAGGTGCCCGTTTTTGTTGGCATGGTCACAGACGTCAGTAGCGGCGCAGCCACCAGCGGGCGGCAAACAGGGCGGTCAGGCTGCCGAGCAGGGCGCTCGCCAGCACGTCCAGCGGCCAGTGCATGCCGATCAGCATACGCGACAGGCCTATGCCCAGTGCCCACAGTGGCAGCAGCCAGACCCCTGAAGGGGCACGGGCCAGCCAGATCAGGCCGAAGAACTGGGCGAGACTCATGGCGGCGATGCTGTGGCCGGAGGGAAAGGCGTAGTTCACTTCTGCCTGCCAGTGGTCCGTGAGCCATTCGGGCAGGGCCAGCAAGAGGCTCGCCGCATGCACCTGTTCGCTGCGTACCTCGACACTGCCTGAGTAGAACTGCTGGATGGCGGGGATCAGACTCTGGCCCTCCAGCCAGAGCAAATAAGGGCGCGGCTCCTGGGTCAGGTGCTTGATGATGCTTTTGATGGCCCAGTCGCCAGCGAGCATGGCAAACAGGGCGCAGACCAATGCCAGCATGGCGGGCAGGCTCAGCGTCAGCTTGTGTCGGGTCAGCAGCAAGAGGGCGGCAATGCTGATGGCAATGCCGGGCACATCCACCATGCGGGTGAGGGCGTAGGGCCACCACAACCAGCCCGATTGCAGGGCCTGGCTCATAAAGGGTTGCCAGGGCAGGCAGGCCAACAACAGTAGCGGCAGGATCAGGGCGGCGCTGAAACCAAGCACCTGACGGCGCGGTAGCGAAGAGGCATGAGTCGGCATAACAAGGCTCGTAACAGGTGCGCGTTAAACGGGCAGGAAAAAAGAGGCGTCATTGTGCCAGCCTCGGCGGGTCGGTCAAGTCGCGCTGGTCTGGCTGTAACATGGGCTTACAAATGAGTGTCACCCGGGCCGACATGGCAATGCGGGCGTGGGGTCATCAGCATCTGCGCATCTTGGCGGTTTGCCCAGGCACTGTGGTGCGATGGTGGTGAAAGGGGGTCGGCGAACAGGCATCTGAACATCTGGCCGGTTTGGGCAGGCCGGGCGGTGTGATTGTGGTGAAAAGTCATGGGCGAATAAGCATCTGAAAGTTCTGCTGGTTTGGGCTAGAATGGCGCGCCTGTGGCCGGTTGCGAAGTGAGAGAGCCCGATGAAGATCGTCGTTGATGAAAATATGCCCCACGCCCTTGAGCTGTTTGCCGAATTTGGCGAGGTGATCCCCTTGCCAGGACGGCAGATGCAGGCGGCGGATCTGCAAGATGCCGATGTGCTGCTGGTGCGCTCCGTGACCCGGGTCGATGCCGAGCTCCTCGCCACCAGCCCGCGGCTCAGGTTCGTCGGCACCGCCACCATAGGTACCGATCACGTCGACAAGGCGCTGCTGGCGGCGCGTAACATTCCCTTCTTCAGTGCGCCCGGCTGCAACAAGTATTCGGTCGGCGATTATGTGCTCTCTGCCCTGCTGGTGCTGGCCGAGCGTCATGAGCTCAACTTGCGCGAGATGAGCCTCGCCGTCATAGGGGCGGGCAATACCGGTGAATGCGTGGCGTGCAAGGCCGAGGCCCTCGGTATGCGGGTGCTGCGCTGCGATCCGCCGCGGGCTCGAGTCGCCGGGCAGGCAGGCGAGACAGGCGCATTCGTCGACTACCAGACGGCACTCGGTGCCGACATCGTCAGCTTCCACGTGCCCATCACCCGCGAGGGGCCGGATGCTACTTTTCACCTGCTGGATGAGCAGGTGATCGCCGCGCGCCCTGCCGGGCAGATCCTCGTCAACGCCTCCCGTGGCGAGGTGTGGGACAACCAGGCGCTGCTCGCTCGCCAGCAAGGGCTTGAGCCCCTGCGGCTGGTGATGGATGTGTGGGAAGGGGAGCCAGAGCCCCTGCGTGCCCTGGTACCCCATACCGAGATAGCGACCCCTCACATCGCAGGCTACAGCCTGGAGGGCAAGGCGCGCGGCACCTGGATGCTCTATCAGGCGCTTTGTCAGCAGTTGGGCCGCGCGGCGCGCCAGGATCTGCAATCCTTGCTGCCAGCCCCCGAGGTGCGCGCACTGACACCGGGTCAACCGGCGGATCCGGCGCTTATCAAACAGCTGGTGCACCTTATTTACGATGTGCGCCGCGACGATGCCCGTTTTCGCAACCGGATTGAGCTGCCCGGCAGCTTCGATGAACAGCGCAAGCACTATCCGGAGCGGCGCGAGCTATCCTCTTTGCACGTCAGCGGCCCCTTCGCCAGCGATACCCTGGCCCGGCTCGGTTTCACCGTCCAACCCGGCTAAACCAGATTCAACAGATCCAAACGGCTGGGGTAAGCGGCTTCGACGCCGACCCCGCCCGTCTCTGGCTTGGTGTCATGCCGAGCCCTCTATCAGGCAGGTTCGCCTGCCAACGGTGATGCCAGCGTGCGTTGCCGGCACTATTTGCAATACCACAGGAGAGAACATCAGTGAGTCAGCAATTCAACGTAGCGGTATTGGGCGCCAGCGGCGCCGTGGGTCAGGCCATGATTGAAATTCTGGAGGAGCGCGCCTTCCCGGTCGGTACCCTCTATCCGCTGGCATCCAGCCGCAGCGCCGGTGATACAGTGCGCTTTTGTGGCAAGAATCTCGAAATCAAGGATGTGGAAGAGTTTGACTGGAGTCAGGTGCAGATTGCGCTCTTCTCCGCCGGTGCCGAGGTTTCTGCCAAATGGGCGCCGATCGCCGCCGAGCACGGCTGCATCGTCATCGACAACACCTCCTGCTTCCGTTACGACGAAGATATCCCCTTGGTGATCCCGGAAGTCAATCCGGGCGCGTTGGCGGATTTTCGCAATCGCAACATCATCGCCAACCCGAACTGCTCCACCATCCAGATGCTGGTTGCGCTCAAGCCCTTGCACGACGAGGTCGGGATCGCCCGCATCAACGTGGCGACCTACCAGTCCGTCTCCGGCTCAGGCAAGGAAGGGGTAAGCGAGCTGGCCGGCCAGACCGCGCAGCTGCTCAACGGGCGTCCGGTGGAGCCGACCATCTATCCGCACCAGATCGCCTTCAATCTCATTCCGCAGATCGACAGCTTCACCGACAACGGCTACACCCGTGAAGAGATGAAGATGGTGTGGGAAACCCAGAAGATCCTGGGGGATGCCAGCATAGCCGTGAACCCCACCTGCGTGCGGGTGCCCGTCTTCTATGGCCATGCCGAAGCGGTGCACGTCGAGCTGCATCAACCGCTCGATGCGGATCAGGTCAAGGAGCTGCTGCGCAACGCCCCGGGCGTGACCCTGTTCGATGACGAAACGGACTATCCGACCCCGGTGCGCGATGCCACCGGCAAGGATGAGGTGCTGGTTGGCCGTGTCCGTCAGGATATTTCTCACCCCAGCGGTATCAATATGTGGATCGTGGCCGATAACGTTCGTAAGGGCGCCGCGACCAACAGTGTGCAGATTGCCGAACTGCTGGTGCGCGATTACCTCTGATCTGCGGATCTGCCGGCCCGGTGGAGGGCAAGTTCCATCGGGCCTGTCCCTTGCCACCCGCGTGCGGTGTGGATGTGACCGGGGCCGCACTCTATGGCCCCGAGAATTTTTCGTGATATCAACTGATTAAGTTTTTTCCTACACTCAGGAACAAGTTGGGTGCTAAATGTGTCTGACTGCTGGCTTGCAACCTGAGCCTGATTTATATTGAACCGACTGTTTTGGGGTAACTATCCAGATTTTTCAATGTGATAGGGCCGTCATACGAAGGAACGAATATGGGACATTCCCGCATAACATTGGCAATGCTACTCGCATTGGGTCTGCTGGGCACCGCTCAGGCTGAAGACCCGGCGCGGGAGCCTTTTTTTGTTGAGCTCAAAGGCCCGGATGAACCGGCTCCGCCTGCCGTCAATTCCCAGCCGCTGGCACAACCTGTCGCCGCTCCCCGCGCCACGTCCCAGCCCAGCCGTCCCACTGCCCAGCCGATTGTGCGGCAGGTCGCGAGCAATGCCGGCAGTTATGGCCCTGTCCGTCCAACCGATACCCTCTGGAGTCTGGCGAGCAAACATCGCCCCTCCAATCGCGTCAGCGTCTACCAGACCATGGTGGCGATTTACGAGAAAAACCCCCGCAGCTTTGCCGATGGCAACATCAATCACATACTGGTGGGATCCCGCATTCTGCTGCCTACCGCCGCGGAAGCGAGTGTCATCACCGATGCCCAGGCCCGCCAGCGTTTCAATAGCGACAACGCCAGCTGGAAAGGGCTGAGCCCGAAATACCTGGCCAGCAAGCAAACTCAGCCAGCCAAACCGGCCGCGCCCAAGGTTGCTGCCGCGCCCGCCAAGGCACCCGCACCCAAAGCGGCGCCCATTCCTGCGCCGGCCCCCAAGGTCGCTGCGCCTCAACCTGCAACCGAAGTGAAAGAGGTTGCCAAGGCTGCCGAGCCGGTACCAAGCCAGGCACCCGCTACCAGCGCCCCTGCACCACTGCCTGCCGATCTTGGCAAGCCGGTCGGCCAGCCCTCTACCGAAATGGCACTGGCGCTGGAAGATGCCAATGCCCAGCTCGGTCAGGTCACAGAGATGAACCACAGGCTCAAGCTGCGGTTGCAATCCCTGACCGAAGAGGTGGAAACCCTCAAGGCCCAGTTGCTGGAGCAGACAGCGCTGCAAAAAGAGATTGCCGAGCTCAAGACCAAACCTGTTCCGCCGGTTGCGGCGACGCCTGAACCCAAGCAGCACTGGCTGATGGATTTGCTCTCCTCACCGCTCAACCTCGCCATGATCATACTGCTGCCGGTCTTGCTGGTGTTGGCGCTGGTGACGCTCTGGCTGCGTGCCCGTGCCCGCCGCGAGCTGGAAGAGCAGGAGAAGAGCCTCTCCGAATCGACCTCCATGGTGATGGATCAGGAACACAGCGAGTTTGATGACCTGTTCAGCGCCGATATCACCGATGATGAGCCGGTTCGTCCCATGCCGGATCTCAACACTCCGGATGGTTACATGGCGGTGGAAGAGCCGGCGGCCCCTGCTGACATAGTGTTCAGCGATGACGGCGAGATGGAGCTGGCCGGTTTTGAGGCGGAACCTGCGCCCAAAGCGGCCGGTCGTGATCCGGATCTGGTGCCAGACCTGGATCTTGCCGACGATGAAGCCATTGCACTCGATGTTGAGCCGGATCTTGATCTCGCCAACGAGTTCAACCCGCCCGCCAAGGCTGGCAATGAGGTCATGAGTGAAGAGGAGCTGCAGGCGGCGCTGTTTGCCGAGCTGGATGCCGACCTGACCGCCGATCTGGATCTGGATGCGGACGATGATGGCCAGCCGGATGCCGACGCCCCCATCAGTGACGAAGAACTTGCCGCCTTTGATTTGAGCGACTTTGAGAGCGCCTTTGCCGAGGCTGAAGCTGACCAGGAAAGTGCGAAACAGAGCGCCGCCGATACCAGCGCCGACGAGATGCTGGCGGAGCTGGGCCTGGCGCCGACCGAGGCGGTGGAACCGGATCTCGCGTTGGATCCCAACGAGCTGGCACTCTCCGATTTTGAGGATGCCTTCGCCGAGGTGGAATCCCATGAGGGCGATGTGAAGCCCCGTGAACAGGCCAACGAGAGTGGTTATGTCGAGATAGACAAGCTGCTGGCCGAAGCCGATGCCACCACCACGGAGCAGGAACCCTATCAGGGCTTCTCGCTGGATGTGGGACTGGACGGCTTCCCCGAGGTGCTGCCGGAGTCCACCGGCTTTGACGTGGATGCCGACGACGGCGGTGTGGGTGCCAAGCTGGATCTGGCCCGGGCCTACCTCGAGATCGACGACAAAGACAGTGCTCGCGAACTGCTGCAAGAGGCGGCAGAGCAGGGAAGTGATCACCAGCGTGCCGAGGCGGAGAAGTTGCTCAAGCGCCTGGGATAAACGCCTCTCTGGCGTTAGGACCTTGAGAAGGGCAGCCTGCGGGCTGCCCTTCTCTATTGGTGACTGTGCGGGCGGGCTTGCGGTTTTTGGGACTTTTCACCCCGAGCGCGTATAATCCGCCCCGTTTCTTTCATCGCCTCTTTTCACCATAAGACAAGTGTTACCCATGCGAATCGCCCTAGGTATTGAATATGACGGCAGCCGGTATTTCGGCTGGCAGCGTCAGCGAGAAGTGATCAGCGTGCAGGCTGAGCTGGAGAAAGCCCTCAGCCGGATCGCCAACCACCCGGTTTCCATTCAGTGCGCAGGTCGCACCGATGCCGGTGTGCATGCCACCGGTCAGGTGATCCATTTCGATACCCACGCCATCCGCAGCGAATCGGCCTGGACCCTGGGGCTCAACTCAAACCTGCCGCCGGATATCGCCGTGCGTTGGGTCAAGGAGGTGGACGAGACGTTCCACGCCCGTTTCAGCGCCACCGCCCGTCGCTACCGTTATGTCATCTATAACCACAACTACCGCCCTGCCATCCTCGGCAGCGGTGTCAGTCACTATCACGAGACCATAGATGCAGGGTTGATGCACCAGGCGGGTCAATGCCTGCTGGGGGAGCAGGACTTTACCTCGTTTCGGGCCATCGGGTGCCAGTCCAAGACACCGTGGCGCAATGTGACGCACCTGTGCGTCAGCCGCTCCGGCCCCTACATCGTGCTCGACATCAAGGCCAACGCCTTCTTGCACCATATGGTGCGCAACATCACAGGTTCCCTGCTACTGGTGGGGCAGGGGTTAAAGCCGGTGGAGTGGATTGCCGAGCTGCTGGCCGCCAAGGATCGCAACCAGGCCGGGCCGACCGCCAAGGCCGGTGGACTCTATCTGGTCGACGTGGATTACCCGGCGGAACTGGCGTTGCCACAGCTGCCGCTCGGCCCGCTCTGGCTGCCGGACTCGGCACCGGGTACGACCAGTTTTTAGTAACTGGCCCCGAAAATTTGTGGTTTAATGATCCGTCATTTATTGCCATCGAGCTATTAAGTCATTGAACAATCTAGGCTCGATGCGTTTTGTCAGGCACAAAAGCATTAAGGAATTCCATGAGCTGGCTTGAGAAGATCCTTCCCAAGAGCAAGATAACTACACCTCGTCGTCACAACATTCCGGAAGGGGTGTGGACCAAGTGCAGTGCTTGTGAACAGGTGCTCTACCGGGCAGAGTTGGAGCGCAACCTCGAAGTGTGCCCCAAGTGTGATCATCATATGCGCATCAGCGCCCGTGCCCGTCTCGAGAGTTTTCTCGATGAGCAGGGCCGTACCGAAGTCGGTGCCGAGCTGGAGCCGCAGGATATCTTGAAATTCAAGGATTCCAAGCGCTACAAGGATCGTTTGTCCGCCGCTCAGAAAGCGACGGGAGAGAAAGATGCGCTGGTGGTGATGAAGGGGACCCTCAAGGGGGTACCGGTCGTCGCCTGTTCATTCGAGTTCTCCTTCATCGGTGGCTCCATGTCCTCCGTGGTCGGTGCCCGTTTCGTACGCGCCGTCGAGGAGTGCATCAAGGAAGGTCGCGGTCTGGTCTGCTTCTCCGCGTCAGGCGGTGCTCGCATGCAGGAAGCGCTCTTCTCCCTGATGCAGATGGCCAAGACCAGTGCTGCGCTGGACAGGCTCACCAAGGCGGGCCTGCCCTATATCTCTGTGCTGACCGACCCCACCATGGGTGGTGTATCTGCCAGTCTGGCCATGCTGGGTGATATCAATGTGGGCGAGCCCAAGGCGCTGATCGGCTTTGCCGGCCCGCGCGTCATCGAGCAGACAGTGCGCGAGAAGCTGCCGGAAGGCTTCCAGCGCTCCGAGTTTCTGCTGGAGAAGGGTGCCATCGATCTCATCATAGATCGCCGCGAGATGCGTAACCGTTTGGCCAGCCTGCTCGCCAAAATGCTGAATACTCACGTCATCGAAGAGTGAAGATGAGTTCAAACATGCAACAATCCCAAAGCCGGTCGCTGGTCGACTGGCTTTCTTATTTGGAGCAGATCCACCCCGTCAACATCGACATGGGGCTGGATCGGGTCGGTGCCGTTGCCCGTCGCATGGGCCTCACCCAGTTGCCGTTCAAGGTGATCACGGTCGCTGGCACCAATGGCAAGGGTTCCAGCTGCGCCATGGCGGCCAGCATTCTGATGGCGGCGGGCTACAAGGTCGGTGTCTACTCCTCTCCCCATCTGCTGCGCTTTACCGAGCGGGTACGCATCAATGGACAAGAGCTGGCCGACGACGATCATCGCGCTGCCTTTGCCGAGGTGGAAACTGCCCGCGGCGAGATAGCGCTCACCTTCTTCGAGTTTGCCACCCTGGCGGGCCTCTGGCTCTTTCGCCGCGCCGCGCCGGATGTGCTGCTGCTGGAAGTGGGGCTGGGAGGTCGGCTCGACGCCACCAATGTGGTGGAGTCCGATGTGGCCATGATCACCTCCATTGCGCTTGATCACTGCGACTGGCTGGGGGATACCCGCGAAGCGGTGGCCGTGGAGAAGGCCGGAGTGTATCGCGCCGGCAAACCCGCCATCAGCGGTGAACCCAAGCCTCCTGCCACTATCGCCAGCGAGGCGCAGCGCATAGGTGCCTGCCTGCGTCAGGTCGGTGTTGACTTCTCTGGCAAAGAGCATGAGACCAGCTGGGATTACCTGGGTCTGCACCAGTGGCGGGATCTGCCCAAACCAACACTGCCGCTGATGAACGCTGTAACCATGCTGGCGGCGCTGGAATCCCTCGGCTTGCCGCTACCTGAGTCTGCAATCCGTGACGGGCTGGCCAATGCCCGGCTGGCGGGGCGGATGCAGCGGCTGCAAAGCGAGCCTCTGGTCATCGTCGATGTGGCCCACAATCCCCATTCGGCGGCCTACCTTGCCAGCCAGTTGCGCCAGATCCCCTGCAAGGGCAAGCGCCGCGCTGTGGTCGGCATGCTCAAAGACAAGGACATGGCGGGTTCGCTCGCCGAGCTTGATGGTCTGATCGACGCATGGTTTCTGGCCAGTCTCACCGGTCCGCGCGCCGCTACCGCCGAGCAGCTCGCCGCTGCCCTGGGGGAGGGCAAGGGAGAGGCTCTGCGCTTTGATGATGTCAGCGCCGCCTATCAGGCTGCGTTGGCCGCATCGAGTCCTGATGATATGGTCATTGTGTTTGGTTCGTTTTACACTGTCGCCGACATTCTGGCGGGCACTGCGTCCTGATCGGCACAGGGCCGGTTGAACGGCACGGCTTCAGGCTGATTTTGCCAGGTCAAACCTTCTTCGGCGCGCCATCGGCCAAGCAACATGGGTAGGCGTTGACTTGGCTTCGAAGTCTCAACACAGAGTGGCTTGAAGGGACCGTCCATCATTGATGTCCGCAAAATTGCAATTAATTCTAAGTAACATGGGTGGGGATTAACTTGGCTTCGAAGTTTCAAAACAGATTGGTAGGCACCGTCATCCTGGTGGCCCTGGTTGTCATTTTTCTGCCGGATCTGATGGATGGCAACAAGCTGGAGCAAAAGGACGAGGCGTTTGCCAAGATCCCGCTGCGTCCCGAGCTTGAACCCGCCAAACCGGCATTGCAGGTCTCGGCCGCCAGTACCTTGCCGGCGGAACACCTGGCCAGCCAGCAGCAGGCCTCTGCCGCCGAGCAGTGGCAGGTCGAAGAGGTCTCGGATCCCGTGACGCTCGCCACCAACAAGAACCCATCGGCGGCGCAGGCACAGCAGCCAGCTACCAAGCCCGTTGCTCAGCCAGTGGTCAAGCCCAAGCCCGAGGTGATCGCCAAGAAGCCGGTGGAGTCACCCAAGCCCAAGCCGGTACCACCCAAACCGGTGGAAGTGAAAAAGCCGGTGGAAACCAAGCCACAGGTAGGCCAGATCAAGTCGATGGATGACCTCATCGCGAGCAAGATGGCGCCGCAGACACAGGCGCCTGCTGCCTCGTCGCAGGGCAGCTGGATCTTGCAGCTTGGTGCTTTCAAAAACGTGGACAGCGTCAATGCGCTGGTGAGCAAGTTGCGGGCGGCGGGCTATTCGGCCCAGACTTCGCCGCGTACGCCGGTGCAGGGCCAGCTCAACCGGGTCTTCATCGGGCCGGATGTTTCCAGGGCCAAGCTGCAGGGCATGCAGGGCCGGATTGGCCAGATGACAGGACTCAGTGGATCCGTTGTTGCCTATAAACCCTGATAGTTCAACGAGATAAAAAAATACCGCGCTTCATTTCACAGATGGGCGCGGTATTTTTTTAGATGCATTTCACCGGTTTTGGCAGGCCGCCTATCTTGGTGGCCTGTTTGGCTGGCCCCTCAGGAAACAGCTTGTAGAGGTAGCGGCTGTTGCCTTTTTCCGGGCCGTACTGTTTTTCCATCGCCTTGACCAGAGCGCGGATGGCAGGGGAGGTGTTGAACTCCAGATAGAAAGCTCGCACGAAACGCACCACCTCCCAGTGAGGCTCTTCCATCACTATGCCTTCCTGCTCGGCCAGCACTTGTGCCAGTTCCTCGCTCCAGTCACTGCTGTTCAGTAGATAGCCCTTGGCATCGGTTTCGATGGTTTGGCCGTTGAATTCCAGCTGATGCTCAGCCATAAGAGGGCTCCTCGCAAATAGGGCTATCAGGATTGGGCGGGCATGGTAGCGCCTTGGCCCCCGGTGAGCAACCGGCTCTCGTTGGCCAGGGTGAGCAACTCGTCCGCCAGCTGGCTGATCAGGGTGAGCTGCTGGGTCAGCATCAGCTGCTCCTCGCTGCTGTCCGGCGTGATGACGGGGCACTGTCCTTCGATCTGTGCAGGCATCTCGCCCGCCAGATGGCCAGCGGCCCGCTCCAGGGTGTGGCTCAGGTGGCGGCTGATCTCGTCGAGTTCGCTGATGGCTTCCAGCTTGTCGCGATGGGCACCCAGCGCCGAGATGTAGGAGAGCAGGGCGTGGTTGCGCCAGGTGAGCGTGAAGCAGAGATCGAGGAAGCGGCGGCGCTTTTGCGGCTCCACCAGCATGCTCTGCCAGGCCATGGCCAGCTCGCTGTCGGCCAGATGGGCGCTCTTGCGGGCTACCCGGTAGTCGATGGATTCATCCCTTTGCTGTTGCAGGCTGGCGAGCACGGCCGCCAAGTAGCGGGCGTTGGCTGACAGGGAGTTGGCGATAAGCGTCGGCAGCCGTTTGTACTGCCAGTCCGGCCAGAGCCAGGCCACCAGTGCGTAGGAGAGCAGGCAGCCGAGGAAAGTGTCGAGCAGGCGCGGCCCCAGAATGGCAAAGCCGATGCCGTCCAGCAGGTTGAAGGCCATCAGTACATAGAGGGTGATGAAGCAGACGGCGGCGCTGTAGTTGCTGCGTACCTGGGTGAAGAACAGGAAGGCGGCGAGCCCCATTACCACCAGTTGAACATGCAATTCGGGGAACAGCCAGAGCACGGGGACGCCCACCAGCAGGCCGGCGAAGGTACCGAGCATCCGCTGTACCAGCCGGCGGCGGGTGGCGCTGTAGCTGGGTTGGCAGACAAACAGCACCGTCAGCAGGATCCAGTAACCCTTATCAAGGCTGAAGGTCTGCAAGATGCCGTAACCTACCACCAACCCGAGCGACAGGCGCAGGGCATGGCGAAACATCATGGAGTCCGGGCTGAGGTGCTGCTTGAGCTGAGCCAGCAATGGCAGGCGGACAGGACGCGCCAGAGGCGGCAAGCTCTGTGGGGCCTGCGTCGGATTTTGCAGCTCCTCGGCGCTGCCCAGCAGCTGGTTGATGCTGGCCAGATTGCGGCGCAGGAACTTCATCGGCGTCAGCAATGTCTTGGGGTAGTGCTGCTTGAGGTGGGTGAACTCCAGCTGATCGCCGAGAGCCTCCAGGGTCCAGTGGATGCGCTTGTTGTGGGCGTAGGGCTTGTGCACCAGGATGGCGTAACCGAGCCGCTGGCAGGCCTCCGACAGCTGCAGGAACACCTCCTGAAACCCGTCAAGGACGATACCCTGCTTGAGCTCTGCCTCCAGCCTGCTGTAGGGATAGTGGCTGGAAGTGGCACGCTCCTGGATTTCCAGCGCCAGCAGGTAGAGGCGCAGTAGGCTGGCAAGCTCGGGCGCCGCCTGATGGCGGGTGCTGAGGCGGGCGTTGAGCGCCGATTTGGTCAGTGTCAGCGCATTGACCAGATTGATGTTGAGCTGGGCCAGATTGTGGCGAATGGCCTGGGCGCCATGCTCGTCCGCTGGAAAAAAGCGAGATTTCTCCAGCAGATAGCGGCCGAGGGCAAAGTAACTCTGGGCAAGTTGCTCGTGCAGTGTCTTGTAGGGCAGCAGCCAGAGCCAAATGAGGGAGACCAGACCATACCAGAGTGCACCGGCGCACAATGCGAGCGGCTGGTAGAAGAGATCCGGCGCCTTGGCAGCCCCCAGCATGGTGTAGATGGCGATAAGCAGGGAGCCGAAGCTGATGGTGGCGTAGCGCTGACCGAGCGCCCCCACCATCACGAAGAGGAAGGTCGACCCCGCCAGCCCGATAGCAAACAGCCAGGGCGTCGGGAAGAGGTACTGCACACACAGAGAGGCAAACAGGAAGCAGAGCAACGTCATGGCGAGGTTCTTGACCCGGCCCCACAGGCTGTCGTCGGTTTCGGCGATGGCACCGGCCACCACCCCAAGGGAGAGCAGCACTGTGAGCTGGATATCACCGGTCGCCAGGGTGAAGGCGAGCAGCCCCGCCATGGCCAGCAAGACCTTGAGGGCGAAGTAGATGTGACTGTCAGTCAGCAGTCGGCGCAGCAGGCCAGAGAAATCCATCGGCATGAGACAAGAGCAACCCTTGAATGAAACGAGAACGGGATACTAACCCGCCAAGCGCGAAGCGGCCCTGATTTGGATCAGGGCCGCTTAGCTTCATATCCTTGATTTACAACTTATCCTGACAGAAACAGGCACCAATAAAAACCCCGCCGAAGCGGGGTCTTTCATTAGTTGCGGTTGCCGCCGAGCAGGCTCAGCAGGCTCAGGAAGATGTTGTAGATGGAGACATACAGGGTCACGGTGGCGGAGATGTAGTTGGTCTCGCCGCCACGGATGATCTGCTGGGTGGTCAGCAATATGGCGCCGGAGGAGAACAGCATGAACATGGCGGACAGGGCCAGGCTCAGGGCGCTCATCTGCAGGAAGATGTTGGCGACCATGGCCACCAGCAGCACCCAGAAGCCGACGAACAGCATGCCACCGATAAAGGAGAGGTCACGCTTGGTGGTCAGGGCATAAGCGGACAGTCCGAAGAAGGTCAAGGCTGTGCCGCCGAGCGCCGTCATCACTATCTCGCCACCACCATTGTTCATGTACATGTTGATGATGGGGCCCAGGCTGTAGCCGAGCAGGCCGGTCAGGGCGAAGGTGAACACCAGGCCCATGCCATTGTCCTGGTTCTTCTGGGTCAGGAACATCAGGCCATACACACCGATGAGGAACACGGCCCAGTGCAGGGGCGGCATGTTCATCACGGTGGCGATCCCGGCCACAACGGCAGAGAAGCCAAGAGTGAGGGAGAGCAGCATATAGGTGTTGCGCAGCACCTTGTTGGTATCACGCGCGGCACTCTGGGTGCCGGTATAGATAGAACGGGTATCCATCTTGGGTGTCCTCTTGATTTCCGGGGTGAGGCGGTACATTCCGCTTCGTTATCGCATTGTATGCACTCAATGTTGGGATGACGAGCGCTGATTTCAAGCGCCACCCCAGCCTGTTGCCCCCTACTATCCCAGAACAAATATGTATTGCATATGAACATGGGCTTGACGTAGTATGCACGCCGTTCGGAGGGGTGGCAGAGCGGCTGAATGCACCGGTCTTGAAAACCGGCGATGGGCGACCATCCGTGGGTTCAAATCCCACCTCCTCCGCCAGACATTGAAGCCCATCTCATTTCATGAGATGGGCTTTTTCGTATTCGCGTGCCACAGGTCGGCGTCATTGACTGATAACTTGAACGGTTTCTCTCTCACTTAGCCATCTCTTCGATAGCTGCCAAGCATGATGAAAACCACAACGGCAAGGCAACCAGTCAGACCAGCGGATGTCATTAACAAGGTCGAATGGGTCGTCGAGAATGCCGCTTTCGCTGCCTCGATGAGCGCGGTTGCCGGAGGCTCCGCCAGCATCCGTGCGACAAGATAGCTGTCGCCGATGGATTGCACGGCTTGATCCTTGAGTGGTTCGGCCAGCGTGGAGGGCAGCAGGATGGCGCGGCTGAATACACTGGACATAAAGACGCCGAAGAAGGTGATCCCGAGCGCGTAGGCGGTTGCTTCCAGCGAGTCTGCGGCGACCCCCTTGTCTGCCTCCACCGATCCCATGATGGCAATGAAAGAAACCGTCAGGCCGATGCTGAGGGTTAGCTCCAGCAGGGCCAGCAGGTCGGTACCCAGAAATCTGGGCTGTGAAAGTCGGCTTGTGCCAGATAGCACAAAGCCACCGCAGACAATGCCTGCGATGAGCTGGCGACGGTGCGCAGACCGCAGAGGTTGAAGAGGTAACCCGCGACCGGGCCGCCCACGGCGGCTGCGGCCATGATGGGGATCATGAATATGCTGGCTTGCAGCGGCGTATTGCCCAGCACGTATTGCAGCTCCTGCGCCAGCGTCAGTTCGACACCTGCCAGGGCGCCTGTTGCCACCACCGCCATGATCATCCCTGCGAGGATCGCCGGGCGCGAGAATAACGACAGATCCAGCATAGGGGCGGCCGAGCGCAACTACAAGCGCGCAAACAGGGTCAGTAGCCCGGCGCCACCGAGCGCCGCGGCGAGTGCCATCCCCGGGGTGTGAGTGGCGCTGACGGCTGCCCCCGCAGCGCCGACAATGCCCCACAAACCCAGCGCCATGGCGCGCTCATCTTGGTCTTCGAAGGTGCGACGTATGGTGCCAAGCACGCATGGCATGATCATCTATCCTCCCAACGCCAGCAGCCCCGTGCACTGATGAGCATGGCTGGCGTCGGCGCAAAGGCGGCCAGCAGGGAGGCAACCCCGAAGATGGCAAGCCCGGTCGGTGAGCAACACACGCCGGTTGCCGATACGATCCGCCAGAGCGCCCATGGCCACCAGTAGTCCCGGCATCAGCAGCGGATAGATGTCGATGATCCAGAGCATCTGGGTAGTAGAGGCGCCGAGGGCCTGGGCCAGGGAGGGCACAGAGGTGGATCGCCGGCATCATGACGCCCCTCGCCGCGTTGTACGCCAGGCCTGAAGGCGCTCCTGCGCCCCTATGATGAAGACAAAAAACACCGGCACGAAGAAGATGGCCAGCAGGGTGCCGCTGATCATGCCGCCGAACACGCCGGTGCCGATGGCGTGCTGGGTCTCCGCGCTGGCGCCGCTGGCGAGCATCAAGGGCACCACACCGAGGGTGAAGGCGAGCGAGGTCATCAGGATGGGGCGCAGGCGCAGGCGTGCGGCGGTCACAGCCGCATCAAGCAGCGTGCGACCCTCGGCGTGTAACTGGCGTGCAAACTCCACGATGAGGATGGCATTTTTGGCCGACAGACCGATGATGGTGATCATGCCCACCTTGAAGAAGACGTCGTTGGGCATGCCGCGCAGCATCACCGCCGCCACGGCACCGAGCAACCCCAAGGGCACCACCAGCATCACGGAGAGCGGGATCGACCAGCTCTCGTAGAGCGCGGCCAGCACCAGGAAGACCACCAGCCCCGACAGCAGCATCAACAGGGGGGCTTGCGCCGCCGACTGGCGCTCCTGCAGCGACTGTCCCGTCCAGGCCAGGGCAGAGCCCGGCGGCAGCTGTGCCACTAGGCGCTCCATCTCCGCCATCGAGGCGCCGCTGGAAACTCCGGGGGCGGCACTCCCGGAGAGACGCACGGCGGGGAAGCCCTCAAAGCGCATCATCTGCTGCGGCGACTGGCGCCAGGTTGGCGTCACCACCTCCCGTAGGGGCACCATGCCGCCGCTGGCATTGCGCACTCGCAGGCCGAGCACGTCATCAAGCTGCATGCGTGCCTTGGCGTCGGCCTGCAGTATGACCTGCTGCATGTGCCCGCCGTTGGGGAAGTCGTTGATGTAGAGCGACCCCATAGCGGCTGACAGTGTGCTGCTCACGCTGGTGAACGAGAGTCCCATGGCCTCGGCCTTCTGCCGATTGATCTCAAGATGAATGCTCTCGCCGGGGGGCAGGCTGTCGGGATAGACATCGCTTACCACCTTGCTTTGGGCGGCCAGCGCCAGCAGTTGCGCCTGGGCGGCCAGCAGCGCGGTTTCCCCCTGGTTGGCTCTGTCCTGCAGGAAGAGCGTGAAACCCGAAGAGGTGCCCAGCTCGTCGATGGCTGGCGGCAACAGGCTCATCACAGTGCCTTCCTTGCTGTTGGCCATGGCGGCCTGTGCCAGGTCTGCCTCTTCGGCAGCCGTGGCGCCATGGCGCTGGTCCCAGTCTTTGAGCATGGTGAAGGCCATGGCCGCATTGGGGCCGGCGCCGGAGAAGCTGAAGCCCTGCACCACCAGGTTGGTGTCCAGCGCCTCGCGAGAGGCCACATGGGCCTCGAACTCCTTGATGACGGCCAGGGTGCGCTCGCTGGTGGCGCCGGTCGGCAACTGGATGGAGGTCATGAAGTAGCCCTGATCCTCGTCCGGCAGGAAAGAGGAGGGCAGCTGGGCGGCGGCGCTGGCCAGCACGGCGCAGAGGGCGGCAAAGGCCACCATCATGCGTCCGCTACGCCCGACCAGCCGGGTTACCCGGGCGCCGTAGCCTGCCGTGAGCCGCTCGACGCCCCGGTTGAAGGCGCCGAAGAAACCGCGTTTTTCATGGTGATCCGGGCTGACCGGACGCAGCAATGTGGCGCAGAGTGCGGGTGTCAGGGTCAGGGCGAGGAAGGCGGAAATCAGGATCGAGACCGCCATCGACAGAGTGAACTGCTGGTAGATGATCCCCACGGAGCCGCTACCGAATGCCATGGGAATGAACACCGCCGTGAGCACCAGGGTGATGCCGATCACCGCCCCGGTGATCTCTTTCATGGCCTGCGATGTCGCTTCCCGGGGCGAGAGCCCTCGGGTGGCCATCAGGCGCTCGACGTTCTCCACCACCACTATGGCGTCGTCGACTATGATGCCGATGGCCAGCACCATGCCGAACATGGTCAGGGAGTTGATGGAAAAGCCGGCGAGCAGCATCACCGCGAAGGTGCCCAGCAGGGCGATGGGGGCGACGATGGTCGGGATCAGGGTGTAGCGCAGGTTCTGCAGGAAGAGGAACATCACCAGGAACACCAGCACCATGGCTTCCAGCAGGGTGTGGATCACCTTGTCGATGGAGACCTTGACGAAGGGAGCCGAGTCGAACGGGATCGAGTAGGCCATGCCTGCCGGCAGGGTGGGGGCGAGCTGGGCGAGACGGGTGCGCACCGCATCTGCGGTACGCACGGCGTTGGCGCCGGGGGAGAGCTGGATGGCGGCGCTGGTGGCGGCCACGCCGTTCTCCCGGTTGGAAAAGGCGTAGGATTGCGCCCCCAGCTCGACCCGTGCCACATCACCCAGCACCAGCTTGGCTCCATCGCCACCGGCTCGCAGCACTATGGCGGCGAACGCCTCGGGGGTTGTCAGCTGTCCTTGAACCGTGAGGGGAACCGTCAGGCGCTGCCCCGGCAGGGCGGGTTCGTCGCCGAGGCGCCCCGGTGCAATCTGCACGTTCTGCTGCTCGATGGCCTGCGCCACCTCGCTGATGGTTAGCCCGTAGGCGGCGAGTTTGGCCGGATCTACCCAGATGCGCATAGCCTGCTCGGCGCCGAACAGCTGTACTCGTCCCACCCCGTCGATGCGGCGCAGCTCCTGCACAATATTGCGTGCCATGTAGTCGTTGAGGGCAACCTCATCGAAGCGGCCATCCGGTGAGGTCATGCCGACCATCATCAGAAAGCCGGATGAGGCGGACTCCACCTGCAGGCCGGTTTGCCGCACCGCTTGTGGCAAGCGAGGCTCGACCGCCTTGATGCGGTTTTGCACGTCCATCTGGGCAAGCTCCGGATCGGTGCCCGGCTTGAAGGTGGCAGTGATCTGCGCGCTGCCCGAGGCGTCCACAGAGGACTCGAAGTAGAGCAGGTTCTTCACTCCCGACAGCTCGCGCTCGATAAGGCTCACCACCGCATCATTCAGGGTCTGCGGCGTGGCGCCCGGATAGGTGGCATAGAGGGTCACCGACACCGGCGCCACCGAGGGATAGCGGGAGATGGGGAGCTTGGGGATGGCGATGACCCCTGCCAGCACGATGAACAGGGCGATCACCCAGGCAAACACCGGGCGATGGATAAAAAACTGCGGCATGGATAACTCTCCGATTCAGCGAATGCCACCGTCAGCCGGTTGGCCGACAGCGGGTGGTTGCCAGGGGGAAGCTGTGACCTGAACCCCCGGGGTCAGACGGTCGATCCCTTCGATCACCACCTGTTGCCCGGCACTGAGCCCGGACGCGATGCGGTACTGGCTATTCACCAGTTCAGCGGTGTTGACCGGAACCAGCTGTGCCTGCCCCTGGTCATCCAGCACCCACACGCTGGTCTGACCCGATTTGCGAACTACCGCCTGCTGGGGCACGGTCAGGGCGTTGGCATAGCGGGCCCGGGGGATGCGCGCCTGCACATAGAGGCCGGGCAACAGCCGCCTCTCGGGATTGTCCACCAGCACCCGCAGCAGCACGTCGCCGGTCCCGGCATCGACCTCGATGCCGGAGAAGAGGATGCGCCCATGCATGCCCAGCGGTGTGCCATTGCAGCCGAGGATCTCCACCGCCAGTTTCGGTGCCGTTGAGCCAGCCTGTTGGCGCAGGGATTCCAGCACCGAGGCCGGTTGGCGCACATCGACGTAGACCTGATCAATCTGCTGGATCCTGGCCATGGGGGTGGCATCGGTGGGCGACACCAGGGCCCCTTCACTCACCAGCGCCTGATCGATGCGTCCGGCGATGGGGGCCTCCACGCTGGCAAATTGCAGGTTCAGCTGGTGCCGGGCCAGGGTCGCCCTGGCCTGGGCTACATCGGCGGCCGCCTGATCCCGCAGGGAGACCGCATCGTCATAGGTCTGGCGGCTGATGGCGTCGGTGTGCAGCAGCGGCTTCAGGCGCTCAATCTGGATGCGGGCGCGGGCCAGCACGGCCTCGGCCCGTTGCAATGCGGCGGCGCTGTCGACATCGGCCTTGAAGGGGGCCGGGTTTATCTGGAACAGCACGCTGCCTGCGCCGATTTCGGCGCCCTGCTCGAACAGGCGGCGCTGTACTATGCCGCTGATCTGGGCACGAATGTCGGCGCTGCGCAGCGCCGCCACCCGGGCGGGGAGATCCTCGCTGATGACCAGGTCCTGACCTGCCAGTGTCATCACCGACACCTGTAGCGGTGTTGGTGCATCTTGCGCTTGCGGCGCGCCATCGCAACCCGCCAACCCGAATGCGGCAATGACTGCGAGCAGGGCGCCCGTATACCGCTGTTTGACAAACATCATCCACTCACCTCGTTAAACCGTCTCTCCGGTGTGATGTGACCGTGAGAGCGCATCGAGCGGGCATTATGGATAGCTGCTATTGCGAATGATTCGAGGCTTTGTGGAGAATCCGTGGAGGCGGTGATAAAGTTCAACCCCACCTTTTTCGAGTCCGACTATGTCCCATCTCAATGCGTCCGCCAGCCCGGCGGTCCAGTCACTGGTACTGATTGCAGAAGATGAAGCCGAGATCGCCGACATCCTCGCCGCTTACCTGCAACGTCATGGATTGCGCACCCTGCACGCCGCCGATGGCCGTGAAGCGCTGGCCATGCATCAGGCATTCAAACCCGATCTTCTGCTGCTGGATGTGCAGATGCCGCAGCTCGATGGCTGGCAGGTGCTCAGCGAGATCCGGGCCCGTGGCGATACGCCGGTGATCATGCTGACCGCCCTGGATCAGGATCTCGACAAGCTGATGGGACTGCGCATGGGGGCGGATGACTATGTGGTCAAACCCTTCAATCCGGCCGAAGTGGTAGCCCGGGTGCAGGCGGTGCTCAGGCGTACCCGGGCCGTAAAGCCTGCCACGACGAACGTGCTGCGGGTCGGCCAGTTTCAGATCGATCTGGAGAGCCACGAGGCCAGCATTTTCCGCGATGAGCAGCAGCAGGTGCTGGAGCTGACCCTGACCGAGTTCAAGCTGCTCGCCTCCCTGATGCGGGCGCCGAAACGGGTGTTCAGCCGTGCCGAATTGCTGATCCACTGCCTGCCCGAGGGGGATACCCAGGAGCGTACGGTGGACAGTCACATCAGCAAGTTGCGCAAAAAACTGGAGACACACGGCATTCAAGGTGTGCCCGCCAGTGTCTGGGGCGTTGGCTATCGCTTCGGTAGCAACACATGAAACCGACACCTGGCCTGCGCAGGCAGATCATCCACTCCCTGGGACTGATGGCGCTCGGCATCATCTCCCTTGCGGTGATAGGCACCTATGTCTTCTACGCCATTGCAGTGACTTATGTGCCGGGCAGCATCTCCGAGAGCTGGATTCCCTCCAAGGTCGAGATGATCTGGATCGGCTCGACCATTCTCATTGCATTGGGAATGGCGCTGTACGTGGCTGTTCGCCTCTCTCGCCGCATACTGACCCCGCTCAACTCGGTGGCGAACAGCCTGCGCGAGGTGGCAGAGGGCAGGCTTGACGCCCGCGTGCCGATGGATGAACAGGCGATCGGGGAGACGGCGCAACTGGTGCGCGACTTCAACACCATGGCCGAACGTCTGCAGAGCATGACCCGTGAGCGGGAGTTCTGGAATGCCGCCATCGCCCACGAATTGCGCACTCCCGTCACCATTTTGCGCGGCCGCTTGCAGGGGCTGGCCGAAGGGGTGTTTCCTCCCAGCAGCGAACTCTTCCAAGGCTTGCTGCGTCAGGTGGAAGGTCTCAATCACCTGATCGAAGACTTGCGGGTATTGAGCCTCAACGACAGCGGTCACCTGGAGTTGCAACGGACAGAGGTCCGGCTGGCCGATGAGCTCGCCGTCGTGCTTGAGGCGTTTGCCAGCCCTCTGGCGGCGAGCGGATTTGTATTGAAGCGTGAGCTGGATAGCGAACTTCATGTCTGCTGCGATCTGTTTCGCATCCGTCAGGCCCTGATGGCGCTGCTGGAGAATGCCCGGAAGCACGCGCTGCCGGGCCTGCTGACTGTGCGTCTGTATCGCTCAGACAGCCTGTGCGTCCTGAGTGTGGAAGATGAAGGCCCGGGCATCAGCGAGGAGGTGGCGGCCTACATTTTCGATGCGTTTCGCCGGGGGGATCCGTCACGCTCGCGCAAGAGCGGCGGTAGTGGACTTGGACTCGCCGTGGTCAAGGCCATTGCCGAGGCGCACGGTGGTAGTGCGGTTTGCCAGCCCACCGGGCGGGGCGGCACCACATTCCTGCTTTCCTGGCCAATTCAGGCCACGTCCTGATCGCCCTGCAGTCAGCATCCATTTGACGACATAATCTGCGCCAGCCTGCATATTTCATATTCTGCTTTTACGCGCCTTTACAGCCCTGATTTCCTTACCAACACTTGGTTGAGTGATTGCTCAGGAGGGAGTGGAGTATGCGTGAAACAAAGACACATCTCGTTGATCAGGAGGTAGATTTCCCTGCCGATGAACAGCTGGTATCCACCACGGATCTGCGTGGCGTCATCACTTATGCCAACGATCATTTCTGCCGGGTTGCCGGTTACAGCCGTGCCGAACTGATAGGCCAGCACCACAATATGGTGCGCCATCCCGACATGCCCAAGGCCGCCTTTGCCGATCTGTGGGGCAAGCTCAAGCAGGGGCAGCCATGGCGCGGCATGGTGAAGAACCGTTGCCAGGATGGTCGCTACTATTGGGTCGATGCCTATGTCACCCCCATCTTCGAGCAGGGCAAGATAAGTGGCTATCAGTCGGTGCGTTGCCGTGCCGATCCGCAGATGAAGGAGATTGCCGCCAGGACTTATGCCCGCCTGCGCGCCGCCGAGCAGGGAGGGCGCAAGCCCCGTATTTCCCTGTCACGGCTGCGCCATCTGGTTGCCGGTGCAGGATTGCTGGCGCTGGCCTGGCTGGGTGCCGTGCAGCTGGGAGCCTGGGCTCCGCTCTATATGGCTTTGCCACTCCTGCTGCTGGGAGGTCTCTACCGCCACGAGCTCATCACGACTCCGCGCTATTTGCAGCAGCTGGCCGATGAATATGACAGTCTGACCCGGCTTATCTACTCGGGTCAGGAGCCCAGCGCCATCGCCGATTTTCACATCAAGTTGCTGCAGGCCCGCATCCGGACCGTGCTGGGGCGGGTAGACGATGCCACCCACGCCCTGCAGGATCTGGCCGTACACCTGAAGAGCGCCTCCAGTGAGGTCAGCTCGGACATTGCCGAGCAGGATGCCCAGACCCAGCAGATGGCGGCGGCCATTACCGAGATGGCGAGCACGGCGCAGGAGATTGCCCGCAACATTCAGGACACCAACAGCCAGGTTGCTCAGGCCAAGGCTCACTGCCAGCACACGGACAAGCAGTTGCTCGACACGGAGCGCAAGATAACCGAGCTCGCGACGCAGGCGGAGCATGCGTTTGCTTCTGCGGTAGCGCTGGCCAGCGAATCGGATCGTATCGGGGTCTTGATGGGCGAAATTCAGGGCATCGCCGATCAGACCAACCTGCTGGCGCTCAACGCCGCCATCGAAGCGGCCAGAGCGGGAGAGCAGGGGCGGGGGTTTGCGGTGGTGGCGGACGAGGTACGTACCCTGTCAACCCGGACCCACAAGGCGACCGAGCAGATCCAGAGCAGCATAGGGCAGATCCAGCGCACCCTGAACGGCTGGAAGGGGATGATGCAGAACAACCTGCAACAGACGCAGTCTTGCGTTGAGATGACCCGGCAAGGTTCCGGCAGCCTGCATCAGGTACTGGCCGAGATTGAACTGGTGATGGATTTCTCTGCCCAGATCTCGGCGGCGGCGGAGCAGCAACAGGCGGTAGTCGAAAACATCAGCCAGAACGTCAATCTCATCTCACAGCACTCCCACGCCAACAGCAACAAGATGCAGGATGTGGATGAGTCGAGCGAGATACTGCTGACCAAGGCCAGACAGCTCAAATCCTTGGGGCAGACCTTCGGCTGATGCTCCCGCGCGCTCACCAAAAGCAACAGGGCCACCCATAGCGGTGGCCTTGTTGCTTGTACTGTCCTGCGTCTTGGTGCTGCCCGCTTGATGCTGTGAGGTGCAGCCTGGCTGACCGGGTCCGGATGAAGGGCTTAGGGGGGCGCCGCCGCCAGTTCGATCCCCTTGTCGTTGTACATGGCGCGATCGGCGTGGATAAGCCACTGCTCGGCACGCCAGCCCGGCTGGTATTGGCTGACCCCGACGCTGATGCCAACCTCGAGTTGATGCTCCTTGACCTGAAAAGGCTGGGCCATAGCCATTCTGATCACCTCGGCAATGGCCTCGGCATCGATCAGGTCGTGATCGGGGAGCAGTAGAACGAACTCGTCACCGGCCAGTCTGGCGAAGAAGCGCTGGTGGTTGAGGCTGCGGGTGATCCGCTCCGCCAGCTGGCAGAGGATGGCATCGCCATGGCTGTGGCCAAAGCCGTCGTTGACCTGTTTGAAGTTGTTGAGATCACAAAACAGCAGGCAGCCGGGGTTGGGGCTGCTTATCTGCGCCTCCAGCCGCTCCATCAGGCTCAGACGGTTGGGCAGGCCGGTGAGCGGGTCCTGCCTTGCCAGCTGCAATATCTCCTCTTCCCGCTGCTGGCGCAGGGCAATCTCGCGATTGAGCCGTTTGTTGCACACCAGCAGGTAGACCGCCAGCAGCAATATGAGCACGCAGGCGGCCAGACTCAGCAAAAACCAGGGACGCCAGAATACCCACTGCTCGGAGGGGGCCTGATAGAGAAAGTCAGTCAGCGGCACGGGTCGCTTGATGAGCCCGATTTCGGCCAGCTGCTCCATGATGTGGGTGACGCGATCCGGGTTCATATACCCGATCTCCACATAGAGCGGTTGTATCATTTCCTTGCTTACCTGCAGCTCGTACTCCATGTGGGCCTGACTGCGGTTGACGCCGTATTCACTGCGCAGCAGGGCGATGGCCTCCTGGGGGTGGGCGAGGGCATAGCGCCACCCTTCAAGGCTGGCGGTCCGAAACCGCTCTACCCTGCCCGGATGGGCCTGCTCCTGCGCCTGAGTGGTGAAGAGTATGTCGCTGTAAAAGTCGATGCCGTAATTGCGCGGGTTGATGACGGAGACGGGAATGCCGCGCTCTTCCAGATAGAAAGGCTCGTTGCTGAGATAGGCGTTGAAGATATCGACCCTGCCCTCGACGAGATCATCGATATTGACCGAGGTCTGGATCGGGGTTAGTTGGCTTTCATTGAGGCCTTGATAGAAAAGTGTCGCCAGCAACTCGGCATCCTGATGGGCGGAAAACATCATGATCCGTTTGCCACGCATGCCATCAACAGTGAGAATGCCGCTGTCACGACGGGCCAGGAAGATGGACGGCGAGTGCTGAAAGACGCTGGCGAGTGCCAGCAGTGGCTTGCCATTGGCATAGGCGGTCAGTACCTCTGTGTTGCCGACGCCAAAGTCGGCACGACCGCTTTGCACCTCGTCCACCGGGCTTATTCCCTTGCCACCGGGCCTTATCTCCACGTCCAGTCCGGCTTTGGCATAGAAGCCCTTGGCCTTGGCCATGTGATAGCCCACAAACTGGGGCTGGTGCAGCCAGCGCAACTGGAGCACCACCCGCTCCGGGGCTTCAAGGGAGGATTCATTGGCCAGGAGGGGCCCGATATAACTGGCGCCAATCAGCAGCAACCAAAGCAAGTATCTCTTCATCCGTGCGATTCTTGTTCTGAGTATTCATGGGGGGCGACCCCTTGATGGAGTCATATTCTTGTAATGAAACACATTCTAAAAGGTTATAGATGTACCGGATACTAGCGCAGCACAAAGATTTTATGTTGATCAACAAAGGGCCGGGCCTTGGCATGCATGACGAAGCCGGTGAGTCGGGTCTGGTCAATCCGGGGCTGGTCAGTCGCGTCAAGGCCGACACAGGGCAGGTGCTTTATCCCGTTCATCGGCTCGACAAGATGACCTCAGGTCTGGTGTTGCTGGCGCGTACCACGGCGGCGAACCGGGCACTCAGCATGGCATTTGCGGAGCGACAGGTGAGCAAGCAGTATCTGGCCCTCTCCGATCGCAAGCCCAAAAAGAAGCAGGGCTGGGTAAAAGGGGACATGCAAAAAGGGCGGGGTGGCAGCTGGATGCTGGCGCGCAGCCTGGACAACCCCGCCATCAGCTGGTTTGACTCTGTGCCGGTGCGCGAGGGGTTGCGGCTCTATCGCATCAAGCCCCAGACCGGCAAGACCCACCAGATCCGGGTTGCCTTGAAAAGCATAGGGGCACCCATTCTGGGGGATGAGCGTTACGGCGGCACGGCGGCTGACCGAGGCTACCTGCATGCCTGGCGCCTGAGTTTCACCCTGGCAGATGAAGCATTCGATTTTATCTGCCCTCCCGATGAGGGGGCCATGTTTCTCACCCCCGAGCTCCATGTCGCCATCGCCGGATTGAGCGAGTGAGGGGAGGACAAGACACTATGCGTACAGACTGGATCCTGGCTGACTTTGACGACACCCTGGCCCCGGGCGACAGCCACGCCGGCTTGTTGCGCTATATACTGCGCCGTCGCCTCTGGCCACTCTTGCTGCTGCCGGTGATCGCACTGGGTGGCCTGGTTTACCTAGTGCCAAGCCGGCGCAGGCAGGGGATTTCGCTGATCTGGTGGGCCATCACACTGGGGCTTTCGCCACTGGGCTGGCGCAAACTGGTGCGGGCCTATTGCCGCACCCGGCCTGGGCTGTTTTGCGAGGCGCGCGCCTTGCTGATGAAAGACGGTGATCGCTGCTGGGTGATCTCCGCCAGCCCTCGCGCCCTGGTGCGCGGGCAACTCCATCAACAGTTGCCTGGCAAGCTGCCCCATCGCACCCTGGGCTCGCGGATGCACTACCGCTTGGGCGGCTTGATGCCGCGCTTTTACTGCCACGGTCAGCACAAGATACTACCCGAGATCCGCGCCCTCACTGTGACGCTGGCCCTGAGTGACAGTCTGCACGATCTGCCGCTGCTGGCGCAGGGCGCAGAGGCCTGGCTCATCAATCCCACCCCGCTTCGTCTGCAAAAGGCGCAGGCCTGTTTGCCCCACATCATGACCAAACGCTGGCGACTGTAAGGCAAAGCTGACAGCCCTGCGGGTCGCCATGGGGCGATCCGCAAGGCTGCGGCTTGAATGTCACAATCTATTTACATCTTTTGGTGGAGGACCCCGAGAAACTATCTGAAACCCGCCTCTTCTCTTCTGCCGCGCACCTGCATCTAATGAAACAAGTTGTTAACAAGACCTGCTTGACGGGATCGACGGTCAGGCCGTCGCCCCGGGTCAATCCGCTTTAACCACTTTCAGTCATCAGCACATTGCAAGGAGCGCATCATGACGACCACTTCCTCCTCTTCCCGTTCCCACACCATCAATCCCCTCGGCTCGGATGGCTTCGAATTCGTCGAGTACACGGCGCCGGATGCCAAGGGCATTGCCGCCCTCAAGGCGTTGTTCGTTTCACTGGGGTTTGCCGAAGTGGCAAAGCACAAGCACAAGCAGTGCTGGCTCTATCGTCAGGGTGACATCAACTTCGTGGTCAACGCCGAGCCCGACTCCCAGGCGGAGCAGTTCGCCAGCCTGCACGGGCCCAGCGTGTGCGGCATGGCATTTCGGGTGGCGGATGCGGGCAAGGCCCAGCAATACGCCATCACCAAGGGGGCCAAGCCCTTCGTCGGCAAGATAGGGCCCATGGAGCTCAATATTCCCGCCATCTATGGCATAGGCGAGAGCACACTGTCGTTTGTCGACCGCTACGGCGACAAGGGCTCCATCTATGATGTGGATTTCGTGTTTTACCCCGACTGGCAGGCGCGCATGGCCGAGGTGGATGCGGGGCTCTACGAGATCGATCACCTGACCCACAACGTCCAGCGTGGCAACATGGATGTCTGGTCGAACTTCTATGAGCGGATCGGCAATTTCCGGGAAATTCGCTACTTCGACATAGAGGGCAAGCTGACCGGCCTGCACTCTCGTGCCATGACGGCCCCCTGTGGCAAAATCCGCATTCCCATCAACGAATCCTCCGATGACAAGTCCCAAATTGAGGAGTACCTGCGTCAGTACAAGGGGGAGGGGATCCAGCACATAGCACTCGCTTCCAGCGACATCTACCAGACCATACGTACCCTGCGTGGCCGTGGTACCGGTTTTATGCCGACCCCGGACACCTACTACGAGAAGGTCAACAGCCGGGTCGAGGGCCATCAGGAAGATCTGGCCTCCCTCAAGGATCTGCAGATCCTCATCGATGGTTCTCCCACCAAGGACGGCATACTGCTGCAGATCTTCACCGACACCGTCATAGGCCCGGTGTTCTTCGAGATCATTCAGCGCAAGGGCAATGAAGGGTTTGGCGAGGGCAATTTCCAGGCACTGTTCGAATCCATTGAACTGGACCAGATCCGCCGTGGTGTGCTGCATGGAGAACCCAGCGATGCGTAACTGGATAAGCTTTCCCCATCGGGAGGGGACCCACTCCCGTCAGGCGCATGCCGACCTGCCAGAGCAGGCCATCTATGAGCGCGAACTGGGGCGGGCCGGCTTCTTCGGCCCCGCCACCCACATGCACCACAAGCATGCTCCCACTGACTGGACCAACTGGGAGGGGCCGCTGCGGCCGAGGGCGTTTGACTTGAACGGTCTGCAGGAGGAGGTGAGTTCCCTCTCCCCCTGGGTGATGCCCGATATTCTGCACAATGCTCACTGCCGCTACCGGATGTGGCGTTTGCACGAGCCTATGCCGTTTCTGGTGCGCAATGCCGACGGTGACGAGCTGCTGTTCATCCACGAGGGCAGTGGCGAGTTTTATTGCGACTACGGCCACCTGACCTTGCGGGACGGCGACTATGTAGTGATCCCCCGTGGCACCATGTGGCGCATCGAGCCCACGGCGCCCATGTTCATTTTGATGATAGAGGCGACCAATGACAGCTATCAGCTGCCGGACAAGGGGCTGGTGGGCAATCACGCCATCTTTGACCCGGCGGCGCTGGATGTGCCCGCCATCAATGAACGCTTTCTGGCCCAGCAGGATGAAAATCCCTGGTCGCTGCAGGTCAAGCGCCACAATCAGGTGTCGGTCATCACCTGGCCCTTCAATCCGCTGGATGCCCAGGGCTGGCACGGGGACTTGTGCGTGGTGCGCCTCAACTGGCGCGACATTCGCCCGCTGATGAGCCACCGCTACCACTTGCCGCCCTCGGCCCATTCCACCTTCGTGGCGAGCCGGTTCGTCATCTGTACCTTCGTGCCGCGCCCCATAGAGAGTGACCCCGGCGCCCTCAAGGTGCCCTTCTACCACAGCAACGACGACTACGACGAGGTGCTCTTCTACCACGCAGGGGACTTCTTCAGTCGGGACAATATCGAGCGGGGCATGGTCACCTTCCACCCCGCCGGCTTTACCCACGGCCCCCATCCCAAGGCGTTTGCGGCGGGGCAGGCCTATGCCAAGAAGTTCACCGACGAGGTGGCCGTGATGCTGGATACACGCGATGCACTGAACGTCGGCAGCCTGTGCGAAGGGATAGAAAACCCGCGCTACGTCAGCAGCTGGCAGCGTCCCGAACTTTCGACTACCACTGGCAAATAAGGATTTTTATGAAACTTGCAACCTTGAACAATGGCAAGCGCGATGGCGCCCTGGTGGTGGTCAGCCGTGACTTGAGCCGCGCGGTGCGGGTGCCATCCATCGCCCTCACTCTGCAGTCGGCGCTGGATGAGTGGGCACAAACGGCCCCGCACCTTGCAACCGTCTATCAGACCCTCAACGATGGCACCTGTGCCGATGCCTTCCCGTTTGATGAGAGTGAGTGTCTCTCGCCCTTGCCCCGCGCCTACCAGTGGGCCGACGGCAGCGCCTACGTCAACCACGTCGAGCTGGTGCGCAAGGCCCGCGGTGCCGAGATGCCGGAAAGCTTCTGGCACGATCCCCTGATCTACCAGGGCGGCTCGGACTGTTTTCTGGCCCCCCGTGGTCCCATCGTCATGGGCTCGGAGGCTTGGGGTATCGATTTTGAGTCGGAAGTGGCCATCATTACCGACGACGTGCCCATGGGCACCAGCCCGCAGGCGGCCGCTGCCCACGTCAAGTTGTTGATGCTGGTGAACGACGTGAGCCTGCGCAACCTTATTCCGGGCGAGCTGGCCAAGGGCTTTGGCTTCTTCCAGTCCAAACCGTCGAGCGCCTTCTCGCCGGTGGCCATCACGCCGGACGAGTTGGGCAGTGACTGGCAGGATGGCAAGGTGCATCTGCCGCTGGAAACCCATCTCAACGGTACCCTGTTCGGTGCGCCCAATGCCGGGGTGGACATGACCTTCAACTTCTTCGAGCTGATTGCCCATGCTGCCAAAACCCGGTCGCTCGGGGCGGGCTGCATCATAGGCTCGGGGACCGTCTCCAACTATGACCGCAGTGCCGGGTCCTCCTGCCTCGCCGAGCTGCGCATGTTGGAAATTATCGAGTCAGGTCAAGCCACTACACCCTTTCTGCGCTTTGGTGATACAGTGTCCATCGCGATGCAGGATCGTAACGGGATGAGTCTGTTTGGCACCATTTTGCAAAAAGTTGCGCAACAGGATGTCAGCCAGATGACGTGAAGGAGCCAGTGCGGACACAGGGCCGACTGGTGAACGGCAGGTGCCCGTGCACCTGCCAACACAGGGACAGATTATGTTGCAGTTGTTTGGATATTGGCGTTCATCGGCAAGTTATCGGGTACGGATAGTCATGCAGCTCAAGGGGCTCGATTATGAGTATCACCCGGTCAACTTGAGGCAGGGCGAGCAGCGCGAGAAGGCCTATCATCGTGTCAATCCCCAGGGGCTGGTGCCCTTTCTTATCGACGGGGATGTGCAGTTCGGTCAGTCGGTTGCCATTATGGAGTACCTTGACGAAACCTATCCTGCCTATCCGCTGATGCCCTCGGCCGCCCAGGCGCGGGCCAGGGTGCGCCAGATAGTCAACATGATCGCCTGCGACACGCACCCGCTCGACAACCTGCGGGTACTCACCTATCTGGAGCAGGATCTGGGGCTGGGCAAGGCGCAGCGTGATGCCTGGTATCGCCACTGGATTGACGAAACCTTCAGGGTGCTCGAACCCTTGCTGATGACCACGGCCGGCGTCTATAGCGTCGGCAACGAGGTGACCCTGGCCGACTGCATGCTGGTGCCTCAGGTCTACAACGCCCGCCGCTACGACATGACGCTGGATGAGTACCCCACCATTGCGCGTATCGTCGCCAACTGCGAGCAGCTGCAGGCCTTTATCAAGGCCGCCCCCGCCAATCAGCCGGATGCGCAGCCTTGATATTTGACTGACTCGAAAGCGTTTTTTGAAACCCGTCGCCCCGCCCCCTTGTCTCCAACAGTGCGGGGCGATGGCGTTATGGGATGAGTCGAGACAACTCAGCTGCGTTCAGATGGTGGCTGGAAGAAGGCGATAAACTTGCCGAATTTCACCTCGTCATAGCTCTTTTCCTTCTCCAGCAGCCCGGTATTGACCGATTCCAGCAGCTTGCCCTTGGTATCCAGCACGTAGAAGTGGGGCACCCCCAGGTACTCGGGGTAGCGTTTCAGGAAGGGCTCGTTCTTGTTCGCCTTGCTGACGTTCACCTTGACCACCACGAAGGTCTGGTTGAACTGACTGGCAAGGGTTGGCTCCCGGTCCAGGAAGTGGTTCATCTCCTGGCACCAGCTGCACCATTCTCCGCCCACCAGCAGCAACACCTTCTTGCCCTCCCTCTGTGCCTTGGCGGTGGCGGAGGCCAGATCCTGCGCCGGATCCCGCTGCTCGTCATATCCCTGACTGTAATCGGGCAGCGCCTTGGCCCAGAGATGGCCGGCGCTGTACGCCTCGCCATGGAACAGGGCCGTGCCAAGCACCAGCGGCAATAGCAGTCGTTTCATCTTTTTCTCCTTGTGTTGTTATTCGTTGCTTCCAAGCCGGAACAATGTGACACGAGCGAGCCCCTTCGCCAAGCAGCAAGCGTGGCAGGGAATATGCGAAAAATGGGAATGGATAGACGCGGAAAAACAAAAGCCCCTCAGCTGAGTGAGGGGCTTGGTAATGATGGACTGGCTTGGTCGCTGGTATTTGCTTATCTGCGCATACCCGTCAGCCTGTCAGTAACTCTGCTGGTGGACGTCCATCACGGCGCGACCTGAGGGGTCTGCCATCTCCTTGAACTTGGCATCCCACTCCAAGGCGGTCGGAGTGGAGCAGGCGACCGACTTGCCGTAGGGCACGGTACGGGCGGCGGACTCCAGCGGGAAGTGCTCGTCGAAGATGGCGCGATAAAAATAGGCCTCCTTGGTGAGCGGTGTGTTGACGGGGAAGCGGAACGCCGCCGCCTCGAACATCTGATCCGTCACTTCGACCTCGACCATGGCCTTGAGGCTGTCAATCCAGGAGTAACCCACGCCATCGGAGAACTGCTCCTTCTGGCGCCAGGCCACTTCGTGGGGCAACAGCTCCTCGAACGCTTCACGCAGTATGTGCTTCTCGATCTTGCCGTTGCCACACATCTTGTCGGCAGGGTTGAGGCGCATCGCCACGTCCATGAACTCCTTGTCGAGGAAGGGCACGCGGCCTTCCACGCCCCAGGCGGCCATGGACTTGTTGGCCCGCAGGCAGTCATACAGGTGCAGGGAAGCGAGCTTGCGCACGTTCTCTTCGTGGAACTCTTTGGCGTTGGGCGCCTTGTGGAAGTAGAGGTAACCACCGAACAGCTCGTCGGAACCTTCACCGGAGAGCACCATCTTGATGCCCATCGCCTTGATATAACGGGCCATCAGGTACATGGGGGTAGAAGCGCGGATGGTGGTGACGTCATAGGTCTCGAGGTGATAGATGACGTCCGGCAGGGCATCCAGCCCCTCTTGTACCGAGAAGTGGATCTGATGGTGAACCGTGCCCAGATGGTCGGCCACCTTGCGGGCGGCGGCGAGATCCGGCGAGCCTTCCAGCCCCACGGCAAAGGAGTGCAGCTGCGGCCACCAGGCGGCACTGTTGCCATCGTCCTCCACCCGGCGGGCGGCGTAGATCTTGGCAATGGCGGAGATGACGGACGAATCCAGTCCGCCGGAGAGCAGCACACCATAGGGCACGTCGCACATCAGCTGACGCTTGACGGCCGCTTCCAGCGCGGCTTTCAGTTCCGCTCTGTCGCTGACCTTGTGCTCGACCGCGTCGTACTCCATCCAGTCGCGCTTGTACCACTGTTTGAGCTCGCCATCCTTGCTCCAGAGGTAATGTCCCGGCGGGAAGGTTTCGACGCTCTTGCAAACCGGCACCAGGGCTTTCATCTCGGAGGCGACATAGAAGTTGCCGTGCTCGTCGCGACCGGTATAGAGGGGGATGATCCCCATGTGGTCACGACCAATCAGGTAGGCATCCTGCTCGGCGTCATAGAGGATGAAGGCGAAGATGCCGTTGAGATCGTCCAAAAAGGCGGGGCCCTTCTCCTTGTAGAGTGCCAGCAGCACCTCGCAGTCGGAGTGGGTCTGGAACTGGAAGTCGACCTTGAGGTTTTTTTCGAGTTCCTTGTGGTTGTAGATCTCGCCGTTGACGGCCAATACGTGAGTGCGCTCCGGGTTGTAGAGCGGCTGGGCGCCATTGCCCGGATCGACGATGGCCAGGCGCTCGTGCACCAGTATGGCTTTGTCTGAGCTGTAGATGCCGGACCAGTCAGGACCGCGGTGACGCAATCGCTTGGACATCTCCAGGGCCGATTTGCGCAAGGCTGCTGCATCGGATTTGATGTCCAGAATGCCGAAAATAGAACACATTGGCGGTAATCCTCTTGATTTTTATAGGAGCCCCCCACATACGGGCTCGAAATTCCATTTACATTCCTCGTCAATCACAATGCCTAGCGCAAAAACCTTTTGCAAGCGGGAAAACCGCAGAAAATCATGCCGTAAACGTCAAGCAGACGAGCAGATGGGCCGAGTGGAAAAACAGGGCGAGTTGACGCCAACGTCAAGTGGTGGCGGGCTCGAAGATCACATAGACCTTGCGACAGGGGGTGAGTGTCTCCCACTCCCCGACAAAGCCGGCCGGAATAACGAACTGATCCCCCGGTTTGAGGGCAAGTTGACCCCCCAGGCTGTCGTGGATCACCACATCCCCTTCCAGCAGCTGGCAATATTCGTGCTCCGTGTAGTGGATGGCCCAGCGCCCCGGCTCGCAGGCCCAGAAACCCACGTGAAACTGCTGGCTGGGATCCGAGTAGTGGTTCCAGAGGCTTTGTTCAGGGTTGCCGGCCTTGATACGCTCGGCTGGGGGCGTGAGCGGGGTGGGGGAGACGGCGTGCTGGTTGAGCAGTACCCAGTCGTTGAGGGTTTTCATGGTGCATCCTTGCCAATGGTGAGTGAGATATTGAGAGTGCGGGGCCATCCAGGCCCCGCATTCGTTTAGTTTGTTTAACAATGTTGACATTAAGTTAAACGAGGAGGCCCCCCGTTGACAAGGGTTGCCTCTGTGTCGAGTGGCTGCAACTGCCTGATGACGTGGCGAGCGAAGCCGCTGCCTGCCTCGTCGTAGACGTTGAACACCGCATCGACGCCCTGTTCACGCAGGGAGGCGATGTCATCCTCGAAGCGGACTATGGCTGCTATCTTGCCGTGAAAACCGTGGCTGCGCAGCTTGTCGATGGCGTAGAGGTTGCCCGAGTGGTGGGGCATGGCGAGGATCACCAGCTGAACCTGATGGGAGAGGATCACCTTGTCCCAGAAGTCGGTATCGGTGGCATCCCCTTCCAGCACGTTCATCCCCTGTTCGCGCAGCAGGGGTGCCTTGTCCCCGTTGTTTTCGACCCCCAGTATGACGTTGCCGTATTTGCGCTCCAGCTCATGATAGGCGCCCTGTCCGATGCGCCCCATGCCGAGGATGATCACCTCTGCATCCCCCAGTTCGATGGGCCTGTCATCCAGGTGCAGGGTGTCCGATTGCAGGCGGCGCAACCAGGGGCCTATGTGCTGATAGATCCACTCGCTGTAGCTATTGAGCGGGGCCGACAGCATGAAGCTGCCCGCCAGCGCCAGCGAGAGGGCGACCAGCCATTCGTGGGAGAGCCAGCCCGCCTTGGCGGCGATGGCGGCCACGATCAGGCCGAACTCAGAGTAGTTGGTGAGTGCCAGCGTCGAGAGCAACGCGGTTCGCACCCGCAGCCGGGCACCGCTGTAGACCAGATAGTAGAGGGCGCTTTTGAGCGGCAGTGCCAACATCAGCACCAGCGCCATCCACATGGTTTCCTGGGTCGGCATGCCGTTGAGGCCGATGGAGAGGAAAAAGCAGATGAGGAACAGATCCTTGAGGCTGAACAGGGATTTTGCCATCCCCGCCGCCGCCGGGTGGGAAGCCAGCAGCATGCCGATCACCAGAGCCCCCAAGTCCGGCTTCAAGCCGACAGCCTCAAAGGCGGCGGCCCCCAGTACCAGGGCCAGGGTGATCCCCATCAGCATCTGCAATTCACCGTGACCGGCCCGCTCCAGCAGCTTGAACAGCAGGGGCCGCAGGAAGGGCAGCGCCAGTATCCAGAGCGCCCAGATACTGGGCAATTTGCCGGTGGAGGCGGTCAGAAAACCCACCGCGAAGATGTCCTGCATGATCAGCACCCCTATGGCCAGCTTGGCATAGAGGGCATTCATGTCGCTGCGATCTTCCAGCACCTTGACCGCAAAGACGGTGCTGGAGAAGGAGAGGGCAAACCCAAGCATGATGGCGTGGGGCCACTCCAGATCCTGCATCAAGGTCATGCCGACCCCTTTGCAGGCGAGCAGGATCACCCAGAACAGGCCGCTGGAGAGCAGGATATGGACGGTGGCAGTGCCCCACACGTCACGGCGCAGCAAGGTCTTGATGTTGAGCTTGAGGCCTATGGTGAACAGCATCAGGGTCACCCCCAGCTCGGCCACCGTGGTCAGTACCTCGGAGCTTTGATAGCCGAGGCCATTGAGCACAAAACCGGCGGCGAGAAAGTCGATCAGGGGCGGCAGCCCCACCAGGTTGACCAGCATGCCGCAGGCGAAGGCGACGGCAATGAAGAGCGGTTCCATGGATGACTCCTGTGATCACATCAGACGATATCGATATCCACGACTGAGTCGAAGATGTGGTTCGGGCGAAACGGCATGCGATCGATATCCGCGACCTTGCTCACCCCGGAGAGCACCAGCACGGTTTCAAGACCGGCCTGGAAGCCCGCCAGAATATCGGTGCGCAGGTTGTCGCCGATGATGATGGTGTCGTCGGAGTGGGCCTCCATCCGGTTCAATGCCGCGCGAATGATCCAGGCGCTCGGCTTGCCCACATAAAATGGCTTCTTGCCCGTCATCCGCTCTATGGGAGCGCAGAGGGCGCCGCAGGCAGGATGCATCATGGGGCCATGGGTATCGGGGTTGGTAGCGATGAAGCGGGCCCCCTGATCCACGAACTTGGCCCCCAGCTGCATCATGGTCCAGTTGTAGTTGCGGGTCTCGCCCACGACCACGAAGTCGGGGTCTATGTCGGTGATGGTGAAACCGGCCTTGTAGAGCTCGTGGGTCAGGGCCCCTTCGCCAATCACATAGGCCTTCTTGCCATCCTGGCGTTTGAGAAAATCGGCTGTGCCCATGGCGGAGGTGTAGAAGCACTCCTCCGGCACTTCGATCCCGGCGGAGCGGAAGCGGTTTTGCAGATCTTTCTGGGTCTGGGCCGGGTAGTTGGTGAGGAACAAAAGCTTGCTGCCCTGCTCCAGCAGGCGATGGACGAAGCGGTCGGCACCGGGGATGAGATCGTTGTTGTGCAGAATGACGCCGTCGATGTCACAGATGACGCTTTTTTTCATGGGAACTCCTTTGTATAGGGCACAAGAGTGAACGCGGGGCGGACGCCAACTCTTAATATCTTCAATCAGTTATGTTGTTTTTGTGACGCCATTATAAGTCGGTTTGATGACAAGTCTCCCCCTACCAGGCGAGATAGGTACACAATGAAAAGGGAGAGGGAAGGGATCCGCTCTGCAAGTGGCAGGTCTCGCTGTCTGTGTGCTGATGGAGCCATCATCATGGATAACTTTATTGCCGGTTTGCCCAAGCTGGAGTTGCACCTGCATATAGAGGGGTCACTCGAGCCGGAGCTGATGTGTATGCTGGCCGCCCGCAACGGGGTGGCGCTGCCCTGGTCTGACGTGGGGAGCGTGCGCGCCGCCTATGACTTTGACTGTCTGCAATCCTTCCTTGATCTCTACTACCTTGGCGCCAGCGTACTCATCACAGAGCAGGATTTTTTCGATCTCACCTGGGCCTATCTCAAGCGCTGTGCCGCCGACAAGGTGGTGCATGTGGAGATCTTCTTCGATCCGCAAACCCACACCGCCCGAGGCATCCCCTTTGCCACCGTGCTGGGGGGCATAGAACGGGCGCTGCAGGCGGGGGAGCGGGAGCTGGGCATCAGCTGGCGGCTTATCATGAGTTTTCTGCGTCATCTGAGTGAAGAGGCAGCGTTCGCCACCCTGGATGACGCCATGCCTTTTCTCGCCCGCATTCACGGCATTGGTCTCGATTCGGGGGAGAAGGGCAATCCCCCCGCCAAGTTTGCCCGGGTCTTTGCCCGTTGTCGCGAGCTGGGGCTGCCTGTGGTGGCCCACGCAGGCGAAGAAGGGCCGGCCGAGTATATCTGGCAGGCCATCCATGAGCTGCAGGTACGCCGCATCGATCACGGGGTGCGCTGCGTCGATGATCCCGACCTGCTGCGTTATCTGGCCGATACCCGGTTGCCGCTCACCGTCTGCCCCCTTTCCAATACCCGTCTCAGGGTGTTTGAGCGAATGGCTTATCACAATGTGCTGACCCTGCTGGAGCAGGGGCTGTGCGTCACCATCAACTCCGACGATCCCGCCTATTTTGGCGGCTACATGGCAGCCAACTTCCACGCCCTGGCCCATGATCTTGGCGCCAGCATGAACCAGCTTTGCCGCTTGTCGCTCAATGCCGTCGAGGCGAGCTGGCTCAGCCTGGCGGACAAGGCGCGGTTGACCCGGGAAATAAGAAGCTACGCCGCCTGTTACGGTGTGGCCCTCTACTGACCTCTGGCTCGCTGACGCCACACCCCAAAAAACGCGCCCGCATCAATAGCGGGCGCGTTTTACTGTGCGGCTTTGTGACCGAGGTGGGCGGCTTGCCAGTCTCAGGCTGACTGCGTCTCGGCTAGCGCCTGATAGCTCGGGTAGTCGGTCAGTCCCTTCTCACCGCCGCCAAACAGGGTCGCCGGATCATGGGGCGCGAGGGGGTAGCCGTGGCGCAACCGGTTCGGCAGATCCGGGTTGGCCACGAAGGGACGACCAAAGCCAATCATGTCGGCCCAGCCCGCATTGAGAGCGGCACGCGCCCGCTCACCGTCATACTTGCCCGCATAGATGAGGGTGTTGGGGAAGGCATCTCGCAACCCCTGCTTGAAGTTTTCCGCCATCAGGGGCGCATCGTCCCAGTCCGCTTCGGCGATATGCAGATAGGTGACGTCCAGTTCACCCAGCAAGCGAGCGGCGGCCAGATAGGTCTCTTGCGGGTTGGCATCAACGGTGCCGTTGAGGGTGGTGAGCGGCGCAAGGCGCACTCCGACCCTGTCCGCCCCGATTTCGGCACTGACCGCTTGTGTCACCTCTTTGAGGAAACGCAGGCGATTTTCCAGTGAGCCACCGTAGTTGTCGGTGCGGGTATTGGACTCGGAGTCGAGGAACTGGTTGATGAGGTAACCGTTGGCAGCGTGCAGCTCTATGCCGTCAAAGCCGGCGTTCAGGGCATTGCGAGCCGCCTGGCGGAACTGGCCCACTACCGCATCTATGTCGCTCTGGGTCATGGCGCGCGGGGTTGTGGTCTCGACAAAACCGGGAGCATCGCTGCCGTTATCGACAAATACCCGCACCCCTTCTGCTCTGATGGCAGACGAAGAGATGGGCTGGGCCCCGCCGATATTGTCAGTATGCGTGACGCGCCCCACGTGCCAGAGCTGGGCAAAGATGGTGCCCCCCTTGGCATGGACAGCATCGGTCACCCCCTTCCAGCCCGCTACCTGCTCGGCGCTGTGGATCCCGGGGGTCCAGGCGTAGCCCTTGCCCAGCGGGTCTATCTGGGTGCCTTCGCTGATGATGAGGCCGGCCTCGGCGCGCTGGGCGTAATAGGTGGCCATAATGGCGTTGGCCACGTCACCGGGCTGGCTGGCGCGGGAGCGTGTCATGGGGGGCATGACGATGCGGTTGTTAAGGTGCAACTGGCCCAGACGCAGCGGGCAGAACAGGTTATCGTGGCTCATTTTGTGTTCCTCATGGTGGGATTGAGGTCACTCTAGTCCTGCTTTTATTTGTGAAAAAGAGGGGTAATTGCAGAAAAGAATTGCACTTGATGCAGCAATCAAGCATCAGCGGCAAACAGTCATAAAAAAGAGGGCCGCTTGGCCCTCTTTTTTGGTTGGTCGTGCGGTTCGTGTGATCAGGGGTTCAACGGTGTGACGCGCACCCGTTCGATGCGACGCTCGCTGACTTCGATCACCTCGAAGTGCAACTGCTGCAGTTGCAGCTGCTGGCCCGGAGTCGGCAGTGTGCCGAAGTGGGAGAGCAGCATGCCTGCGAGCGTCACGTATTCATCGCTGTCACTTACCAGTCCCTCGTATTCCAGCACCTGCTCCACATGGTGGATGTTGGTGCTGCCATTGATGAGCCAGCTCTCGCCATCGCGCACCATGTCCGGGGTTTCATCTTCATCAGGCAGCTCGCCGACGATGGCTTCCAGCAGATCGTGGGTGGTCACCAGACCCTGGATGACGCCAAACTCGTCGGCGACCAGAATGAGGCTGCCTTTGGCCTTGCGCAGCTCTGCCAGCAAGCGGATCACGTTGATGGTCTGGGGCACGATAATGGGGTCATTCTGTTTGGCCAGCTCGGTCAGGGACTGCCCCTCGTTGAGGGCAAACAGCAGATCCCGCGCCTTGAGCACGCCTATGACCTCGTCCAGATCGCCGTCACAAACCGGGAACAGGCTGTGGGGCTCCCGCTGCAACACGGCACGGATCTCTTCGACCGAGTCATTGACGTCGATCCAGGCCATGTCGGAGCGAGGGGTCATGATGGTGCGGATGGATCGATCGGCAAGGGACAGTACCCCGGTCACCATATAGCGCTCCTCTTCCCCGAAGCTCAGCGGCTCGGGTGTCGGTGCATCCAGATCATCATCCGGCCTGTCCTGATACGCCTTGCTGCCCATCAGTTTGAAGATGGCGGCCGTGGTGCGCTCGCGCAGGGGCAACTTGGCCTCATGACGCTCTGCGCTGCGCTGGGACAACTGGTTGAAGAACTCGATAAGCACGGAGAAACCGATAGCCGCGTAGAGGTAGCCCTTGGGAATGTGGAAGCCAAATCCTTCCGCCACCAGGCTGAAGCCTATCATCAGCAGGAAGCTCAGGCAGAGCACCACCACTGTGGGGTGGGCGTTGACGAAGCGGGTCAGCGGCTTTGACGCGAGCACCATCACCGCCATGGCGATGGTGACGGCCGCCATCATGACCCAGAGATGTTCCACCATGCCCACTGCCGTGATGATGGAGTCCAGCGAGAAGATGGCATCCAGCACCAGGATCTGGGTGATCACCACGCCAAAGCTGGCATAGACGCCGACCGGGCCATCTTCTGGCTGTTTGGATTCCAGCCGCTCATGGAGCTCGGTGGTGGCCTTGAACAGCAGGAACAGGCCGCCGCCCATCAGGATGAGATCCCGACCGGAGAAGGCAAAATCACCGAGGTGAAGGATGGGGGTGGTCAAGGTGACCAGCCATGACATCACGCTGAGCAGGGCCAGGCGCATCAGCAGCGCCAGTGACAGGCCTATGATACGGGCACGATCCCGCTGGGCGGGGGGCAGTTTTTTCACCAGGATGGCGATGAAGACCAGGTTGTCTATCCCGAGCACGATTTCCAGAATGATCAGGGTAAACAGACCAACCCAGATGTGGGGATCCAGCAGCAATTCCATGTAATGACCTCAATAAATACAGACAGAGCGGGTATCAGTCACGGCAACAGTGGCCGCGGCAGTGCAAGGCAATGGCGTTATTCAGAGGCGCTGATGAAGCAGGTAAAGACAGAGTTTGACAGGAAGAAACGAAAGGTAACTTCGGGGGTTGTCCATGATGGGCAATAAAACCTCGGGTTAAAAATGAGCCCTGATGATAGCGAGAATCGGCGCTTTGGCAAGAGCAGGGCGATGAAGATGTGATGACGCAGGGGAGGCAGCCTGGCTGCACTCCCCCTGTGGAGCGTTACAACCAGCGTTTTTCGCGGGTGAAGCAGACCGAGAGCCAGGCATCCCCCAGGGTATCGCCGAGGCGTGACCAGAGCTCCTGGCGCAGGGCATCCTGGCGCTCGACAGGCCACTCCTGCCCCGGTGCCACCAGTATGTTCAACTCCAGATCGAAGCGACGACCGCTCTTGGCCAGATGGCTGTAGCACTCGATGCCATGGCGCTGGCGCAGGGCTTCAATCTCGCTGGCGACCCGCTGGGACACATCGCCCTTGGGGGCAATCTTCAACACTTCTCGGAGATTGCGGCTCAGCACCTTGATGGGAATGAGGGTGGCGCACAGGGCCAGCAGAGAGACCAGCATGGGGTCTATGTAGCGGTTGTATTGACCATGGCCCATGGCATCGAGGCCCATGGCGACCAGAAAGCCCACCAGCAGGGTGGCGCTTAAAATGGTGTCGACCAGCCACTCTTCGGAATCGACGCGCACCAGCTCCGAGTTGAATCGCTTGGCCATTCGCGCCTCGACAACATAGATAAGTGCACACAAAAAGGTGGAGATGGCGGCGCAGATGAGGGCGTGACCGAGATCTATCTCGCGACCACCGGCCAGCAGGGAGGTGATGCCGCTGTAGAGGGCACCGAGACAGAGCAGCAAAATGATGATCCCGTTGATGACGTTGGCAATGGGCTCGAAGTGAGCGTAGCCATACTGAAAGCGGTCATCTGAGGGGCGGGTAACCAGGTAGGCGGTAACCAGACCAAGGCCTGTCATGCCCATGCTGAACAGGCTGAAGATGCCATCGAGCATGATGGCGTGGGAGCCAACCAGCAGACCATAGCCAATCCCGAAGATGGCAAAGGCGATGCTGCCGAACAGTGACAGGGTCAAGGCCTGTTTCTCTGTGGTAATAAACGTACTGATAACATGGCTGTGGTGAGCCATAACAATCCTCCTTTCAAATGGTGAATATTGCCAAGCGCAAGCGGTTTTCTAGCTGATATACTGCCCGCTCACATGTGAGCAGACTGGCCCTGATACCCGCAAAGAGGCAGCCAGGGCAGTCTTTGTCGCCGGAGTACCGGCATCAAGCAAAGGATGGGAACAAGGATTCATGATCCCGAGACTCGATTACCAGGACAGTTTGTCACCTACAACCCTGCAGTTTCTTGAGTTGCTGGCGCGATCAGCATTTCGTGGTGATATCGAAAAGTCTTATGCAAGCCGGTTGGCGATGGCGACGGATAACAGCGTCTATCAGGTCGTACCTCAGGCGGTGCTCTATCCGCGCAGTGCGGATGACATTGCAGTGATGCTCAAGTTGGCACGGGGGCCCGAGTACGCAGCCTTGAGTTTCTTCCCTCGCGGCGGCGGTACCGGCACCAATGGCCAATCCCTGGGCGGCGGCATTATCGTCGATCTCTCCCGCCATATGAACCAGGTCATGGAAATTAATCTGGAGGAGGGCTGGGTGCGCGCTCAGGCCGGGGTGGTCAAGGATCAGCTCAACGCCTATTTGAAACCCCACGGTTATTTCTTCTCGCCGGATCTCTCCACCTCCAATCGCGCCACTCTGGGCGGCATGGTCAACACCGATGCCTCCGGGCAGGGGTCGCTCGTCTACGGCAAAACCTCGGATCACGTGCTGGGCTTGAAAGCCGTGCTGGAAAACGGTGACATCATGGTCACAGAGCCGGTCAATGGCTCCCGTCTTGAAGACAAGCTGGCCCTCGAGAGTAGGGAAGGGGAGATCTACCGCACCCTGTATCGCATCGGCCGCGAGCGCCGCGCCGACATCGAAGCCACTTTCCCCAAGCTCAACCGTTTTCTGACCGGTTATGATCTCAAGCACCTCTATGCCCCCGACACCGACACCCTAGATGTGAGCCGGGTATTGTGCGGCTCGGAAGGCTCCCTGGGGTTTATCACCGAAGCCAGGCTCAATATCACACCGATCCCGCGTTACCGGACCCTGGTCAACGTCAAGTACGACAGCTTCCCCTCGGCCCTGCGCAATGCCCCCTTTATGGTGCAGGCGCAGGCCCTGTCGGTGGAGACGGTGGATTCCCGCGTGCTGGGACTGGCCCGGGCCGACATCATCTGGCACTCGGTCAAGGCATTCATTGAGGACGTGCCCGGCAAGGATCTGCAAGGGCTCAATATCGTCGAGTTTGCCGACACCGACGAACAAGAGCATCAGGCCAAAGTGGCTGAATTGTGCCGGCGCATCAATGGGCTGCTGGCGCAAGGGGAGGCGGGTGTCATCGGCTATCAGGTGTGCAGTCACCTGCCGAGCATCGAGACTATCTACGCCATGCGCAAGAAGTCGGTGGGGCTGCTTGGCAACGCCGAAGGGCGTAAAAAACCGGTGGCTTTCACCGAAGATACGGCAGTTCCCCCTGAGTCGCTCGCCGATTTCATCATGGAGTTTCGTGCCCTGCTCGACGGCCACGGCCTCGACTACGGCATGTTCGGCCACGTCGATGCGGGGGTATTGCACGTGCGTCCCGCGCTGGACTTGTGCGACCCCGAGCAGGAAGTGCTGCTGCGGCGCATCTCGGATCAGGTGGTGGCGCTCACCGCCAAATATGGCGGCTTGATGTGGGGGGAGCACGGCAAGGGTTTTCGCTCCGAATACAGCCCCGCCTTCTTCGGCGAGCTGTGGGAAGAGTTGCAGCGGGTCAAAGGCGCCTTTGACCCCGACAACCGCATCAACCCGGGCAAGATCTGCATGCCTTATGGCAGCGGAGCTTCGCTTGTGTCGGTAGACGGGCCCAAGCGCGGCAAGTTTGACCGCCAGATCCCCATCGCAGTGCGGGAAAGCTATACCCGCGCCATGGATTGCAACGGCAATGGCCTCTGTTTCACCTTCGAGACCGACTCCCCCATGTGTCCTTCGGTCAAGATCAGCAAAGACAGACGTCACTCTCCCAAGGGGCGTGCCGGCTTGATGCGTGAATGGTTGCGCCAGTTGGCGGAGCAGGGCTTCGATCCTCTGGCTGAAGAAGTGGCGTTGCAATCGGGTGGCCTGCGCTTCAAGGCGATCGTCGACAAGTTTCGCAACACCCTGGCCCGCGCCCGTGGCCAGTATGACTTTTCCCACGAGGTGATGGAGGCGATGGAGGGGTGTCTGGCGTGTAAAGCCTGTACCAGCCAGTGCCCCATCAAGGTGGATGTGCCCACCTTCCGTGCCCGTTTCATGCAGCTCTACCACAGTCGCTATCTGCGGGGCCCCAAGGATTACTTCGTTGGTACAGTGGAGAGTTATGCACCGCTGCTGGCCAAGGCGCCGAAACTGGTCAACTTTTTCCTGGAAAAAGAGTGGGCCCAGAAGGCGACCGAGAAGAGCATCGGCATGGTGGATGTGCCCTTGCTCTCGGTACCGACCCTGGCCGAATCCCTGCACGACAACAAGGCGCGCTATTTCGACCTGCCGGGCCTTGAGGCCATGAATGCCGAGCAGCGTGCCAGAGTGGTGCTGATCGTGCAGGATCCCTTCACCAGTTATTACGACGCCCCCGTGGTACGCGATCTGGTGAAACTTGCCAGCAAGCTTGGGCTGCAACCCTATCTGCTGCCATTCAAGCCCAACGGCAAGCCCCAGCACGTGAAGGGGTTCCTGCGCGCCTTCGCCCGCACCGCGGCCAACAGCGCCCAGTTCCTCAACAAGATAGCGGCGCTCGGCATCCCCATGGTGGGCGTCGATCCCTCTCTGGTGCTCTGCTATCGCGACGAATATGCCAAGGCCCTTGGCGCGGCCCGTGGCGATTTTCAGGTGTTGTTGCCCCAGGAGTGGCTGCTTTCTCTTCCGGCCGACTCCCTGCCCCTTGCCAAGCCCACCGCGGATGTCGATGAAAAAGGAGAGGCTGAGCCCTGGTATCTGTTTGCCCACTGCACCGAGAAGACGGCCAAGCCCTCGACTCACGGTGACTGGGGGACCCTGTTCAGCCGCTTCGGTGCTCGTCTGCAGCCTGTCTCTGTGGGCTGCTGCGGCATGGCCGGTACCTATGGCCACGATGCAAAACAGGTGGAGAACTCCAAGGGGATCTATGGCCTCAGCTGGGCAGAGCCTCTGTCGAGGTTGCCCAAAGATCGCTGTTTGGCTACCGGTTATTCGTGTCGCAGTCAGGTCAAGCGGATGGAGGGGGAGAAACTCAAGCATCCGCTGCAGGCGTTGCTGGAACTGCTCTGATGCTGACTTTTCCCAAGCGGTTTCGGGTGCCACAAGCCTACCGGCACCCGCACTTCCTGCTGTTGCCAGCCACCCCGGCCCAGGCCGTGGTGGAGTTTGTGGCCATGCAGCGTGAACGGGAGCAGCTTCATCAACTGTTTCGCCTCCAGGATGTCTGGCCCTCTGACCAATTCAGCCTGAGCCAGCATGAGGGGGATCTGGAGTGGCAGCAGGCCGAGTTTCTGGCCAAGCGCTCCTTTGCCTATGGCCTGTGGAGCCCGGATCGGGAGTTGCAGTTCTGGGGCGGCGTCTATCTCTACCCCTCGGTATTGCCGGAGGTGGAAGTGGAGCTCTTCTTCTGGAAGGTGGCCGACGCGCCGCTGACCGATGCCGAGCTGGAAACCGAGCTGCGTACCTGGCTTGGCAAGGCATGGCGCTGGTCTGCGCCGCGCCTGCCCGGGCGTGATACGCCCTGGAGTGAGTGGCCTGGCGTCACCTATCCCTGGTAATGCGATTATTTCCATGGGGCCTTGCCGCTGTGCTGCCGGGCCCCATCTTTGCTTCCTGCCGATTGTTTTAACCTGTTTCTCACATTAGAGGAGTCATCACCCCCATGAGTCACGATACTGCCCCCATCTGGCGCAAGCCCATGAGTCTGGAAGGGCTCAATGCCTCGTCGCGCAACACCCTGATGGCCCACCTCGATATCATCTACACGGATGTTGGCCCCGACTGGCTCGAAGCCACCATGCCGGTGGACCACAGAACCCATCAGCCCCTTGGCATGTTGCACGGCGGCGCCTCAGTAGTGCTGGCGGAGACGCTCGGGTCGCTGGCTGCCAATATGGCGGTCGGGCCGGACAGCTACTGTGTGGGACTGGAGGTGAACGCCAACCATCTGCGCGCCAAGCGGGAAGGGGTAGTCACAGGGCGTTGCTCGCCCCTGCATCTGGGGGCAAGGACCCAGGTGTGGCAGATTGAAATTCGGGATGAACGTGGGCGTTTGTTGTGCACCAGCCGGTTGACCATGGCGGTGCTCAAACACAAGCGGGACAAGGACTCCAGCGGGGAGTGACCAGCAATAACGCACCAGTAGTGCAAAATAAGCAAGCCATAGTCGCGAGATCCCTCTATAATTGCCAACGTCTTGAGAGGCTTATCACATTTTTCAAGACAGCAGAACAAAGTGGCGCTATAATCGCCGCCTTTTTGCTATTCCGCGGTGCTTAGCCGCCTGCCTTAATCTGGAAGAATCTATGTCTGATACCGAACAACTGCCCCTTTTTAGTGAGCTTGGACTGGCCGCGCCTGTATTGAAAGCGCTGCAAGACGTGGGCTATGAGCGCCCGTCACCGATCCAGGCCGCAGCAATTCCCCACCTCATGGCGGGACACGATCTGCTGGGGCAGGCGCAAACCGGTACAGGGAAGACCGCTGCTTTTGCCTTGCCTCTGTTGTCTCGTCTGGAAGCTGGTAACCGCAACACCCAGGTTTTGGTGCTGGCTCCGACCCGTGAACTGGCCCTGCAAGTTGCCGAGGCGTGCCAACGTTACGCCAAGCACATGCCTGACTTCCACGTCCTGCCCATCTACGGTGGCTCCTCTTACGAAACCCAGACCCGCGCCCTGCGTCGCGGTGCCCAGGTTGTCGTGGGTACTCCGGGCCGTGTGATGGACCTGATCCGTCGCAAGAACCTGGATCTTTCCGGTCTGAAAGCCCTGGTGCTGGACGAAGCTGATGAAATGCTGCGCATGGGCTTCATCGATGACGTGGACTGGATCATGGAACAGTGCCCGAGCACCCGTCAGGTTGCTCTCTTCTCTGCCACCATGCCGGACCAGATCCGCCGTGTTGCCCAGAAGCACCTGAAGCAGCCCAAAGAGATCAAAATCGTCTCTAAGACCTCCACTGCACCGACCATCCGTCAGCGCTACTGGCAGGTAACCGGTCTGCACAAGCTGGACGCCATGACCCGTCTGCTGGAAGTCGAGCCGTACGAAGCCGTACTGGTCTTCGTGCGTACCAAGAACGCTGCCGAAGAGCTGGCTGGCAAACTGGCCGCTCGTGGCCATGCTTGTGAAGCACTGCACGGTGACATCCCGCAGAAGCTGCGTGAGCGTACCGTTGACAAGCTGCGTCAAGGCCAGCTGGATATCCTGATCGCCACCGACGTTGTCGCCCGTGGTCTGGACGTCGAGCGCATCACCCACGTGGTGAACTACGACATTCCGTACGATACCGAATCCTACGTGCACCGTATCGGCCGTACCGGTCGTGCCGGTCGCAAGGGTGAGGCCATCCTGTTTGTTGCTCCCCGCGAGCGTCGTATGCTGCGCGCCATCGAGCACGCCACTCGTCAGGCCATCGAGCCGATGAAGATGCCGAGCACCGAGGACATCAACCAGCACCGTATGACCAAGTTCAAAGAGCGCATCCGGGAAACCATGATGGGCGAAGAGCTTGAGCTCTACCTGAACCTGGTGAACGAGCTGATCGAAGAAGATTCTGCCGATCCGCTGGAACTGGCTGCCGCCCTGGCCAAGCTGGTACAAGGTGATCAACCGCTGCTGCTGGATGACTCCATCCCTGAGCCGCAGTTCAGCAGCAATGATCGTGGTGGTCGTGATTTCGAACGCCGTGACGGTGGCAGTGATTTTGCTGACCGTGGTGATCGTCCTGCCCGTCGCATGCCGTCCCTCGAGCCGCGTCCGTTGAAAGACAACCCGGATGTCGAGATGGAGCGCTACCGCGTAGACGTGGGTGCCCATCACGGTGTCAAGCCGGGCCAGATCGTGGGCGCTATCGCCAACGAAGCGAACATCGAGAGCCGTTTCATCGGCAACATCGATATCGCTGATGACTTCTCCACCGTCGACCTGCCCAAGGGCATGACCGCCGATGTACTGGAAGTGATCAAGAAAGCCCGTGTTTGCCAGCGTCCGCTGATGATCACCCGCTACACAGAGGTGCCGGCCGGCAGCAATACCGCCCCCCGTCCGCCCCGCAGCGATCGTCCTTTCAACAAGGATCGCCGCCCCAGCGGTGACCGTCCGTTCAACAAGAGCGGGGAGCGCCGTGAAGGTGGCTTCAACAAGGATCGCAAGTTCGGTGGCAACAAGCGCCGCGACAGCTAAGTCCTGATTGCATTGATAAAAAGGCCGCTCATCGAGTGGCCTTTTTTGTTCAGGATTTTTTATGCGCATCGAACAGCGTATCGATTTTTCTCGCTCGGCCTAATGGCTCTGTTTACATCTTTTAGGCTTTGTTTCTCTGAGCTTCTCTCTTCTCCGTCGTTGTCACTGCCTGTCATCTTAGCGTCATTCAAATCCACTCAAGCTGACATAAAAGCTGACTACCTTGATGACCATCAATGGGCAGGGTTGCCCGAATCTGTCAATGGAGAGAAAGAGGCGTGATGAATCCTGTTATACGAGTCGAGGGTCTCAGCAAGAGCTTCCATGGCAAGCCGGCGCTCCATAATTTGAGTCTGACAGTGGAGGCCGGTGAGATGGTGGCGCTGATCGGTGCATCAGGCTCCGGCAAGTCAACCCTGTTGCGCCATCTGGCTGGACTGTGCCACGCCAACAGCGGGCCGGGCAGTCTGGTTCGGGTACTGGATCGCCAGGTGCAGCAGCAAGGCAAACTGAGCCCCCGCGTTCGCCAGGTACGTGCAGATATTGGTTATATCTTCCAGCAGTTCAATCTGGTGGGACGGCTGAGTGTGCTTCACAACGTGCTGCTCGGCACCTTGGGCAGGATCCCCCGCTGGCGAGGCTCTCTGGGGCTCTTCAGTGCAGAAGAGAAAGCCGATGCCATGCAGGCACTGGCTAGAGTTGGGCTGGCTGAACTGGCGATGCAGCGGGCTTCCACCCTCTCTGGCGGCCAGCAGCAGCGTGTTGCTATCGCACGGGCCCTGACTCAGCGAGCCGAGGTGATCCTGGCCGATGAACCTATCGCATCGCTGGATCCCGAGTCGGCCCGCAAAGTGATGTCCATTCTGGCAGACATCAATCGCCAGGATGGCAAGACGGTGGTGATCACCCTGCATCAGGTTGACTACGCCATGCGTTACTGCCAACGCGCGGTGGCCCTCAAGGGCGGGCACATTCACTTTGATGGTCCCATCTGCGATCTGACCCAGATGCAGCTGGACTCTCTTTATGGCGCAGCGTCCTACGACAGCGTCAATATTCTCTCCGAAGTTGCCTCCTCCAGGCATGAGTCCGGTTTGACCGAGGCTCTGGCCTGATCCTGTTTAGTGTTATTCAACCCATTAGCTGTTCAATACAAAGGAGTGTCAGTTCATGTTCAAGCGTATGCGTCACGTACTCGCGGCTTCTGCCCTGCTGGGTGGGGCCTTGGTCAGTGGCCAGGCCCAGGCGGCCGGGCAAGAGCTCAATTTCGGGATTATCTCTACCGAGTCGTCCCAGAATCTCAAGGCAATGTGGGATCCGTTCATCGCCGACATGAGCAAGCAGACCGGCCTCAAGGTCAACGCCTTTTTTGCCCCTGATTATGCGGGCATCATACAGGGCATGCGTTTCAACAAGGTGGACGTGGCCTGGTATGGCAACAAGGCAGCTATGGAAGCCGTGGATCGCGCCAACGGTGAAATCTTCGCTCAGACGGTCGCCGCCAACGGATCCGAGGGTTACTACAGTCTGGTGGTGGTCCACAAGGACAATCCGGTCAGCACCATCGACGACATGCTGGCCAAAGCCGGCGAGCTCACCTTCGCCAATGGTGACCCCAACTCAACTTCAGGTTACCTGGTGCCCGGCTATTACGTGTTTGCCAAGAACAATGCCGATCCTAGCCGTATCTTCAAACGCACCCTGAATGGCAGTCACGAGGTGAACGCCTTGTCCGTGGCCAACAAGCAGGTGGATGTGGGTACCTTCAACAGCGAGGGGATGGAAAGGCTGCAAGAGATGGCACCGGATAAAGCCGCTCAGCTGAAAGTGATCTGGACCTCACCCCTGATCCCTTCCGACCCCATGGTATGGCGCAAAGGGCTCGATGATGGGGCCAAGGAACGTATCCGCACCTTCTTCATGACCTATGGGGATCAACCCGCCGAGCAGCAGGTCCTGACCGGTTTGCAGTGGGCCAAGTTCAAGCCCTCTGACGATGATCAACTGTTGCCCATCCGTCAGCTGGAGCTTTTCAAGAAGCGTACCGAGGTGGCGAATGGCAACCTCAAAGAGAGCGATAAAGCCGCCCAGCTCAAGATACTGGACGAGCAACTGGCCCAGCTGGAGCAGCGCATGGCTGCCAGTGCCAGCTGATGTCAACCCGTGCCCCCGCCCGGGGGCACTTATCTTCACGATACCTTGTCGAGAGTCACTATGAGCAGTATCACTGCCGTTCCTCATCCCGCTGTCCCCAATAGCAAGCCATCCTGGCGCAGCTTGACAGGCTGGGGTCTCTTTATGGCCGTGTTGGCCTGGTCATGGCAAGGGGCTGAGATGAATCCGCTTGCCCTCTACCGGGATGCGGGCAACATGGCCCAGTTTGCCGCTGACTTCTTTCCTCCGGACTTTTCCCAGTGGCAGCTCTACCTGCGCGAGATGATAGTGACGGTTCAGATCGCTCTGTGGGGGACTGTACTTGCCATTATCTGCGCCATTCCCCTTGGCATCTTGTGTGCCGAGAACATAGTGCCCTGGTGGGTCTATCAACCGGTCCGCCGTCTGATGGATGCTTGTCGCTCCATCAATGAAATGGTGTTTGCCATGCTGTTTGTGGTGGCCGTGGGACTGGGGCCCTTTGCCGGTGTACTGGCGCTGTTTATCGGAACCACAGGGGTACTGGCCAAGCTGTTTGCCGAAGCGGTGGAAGCCATAGAGCCGGGTCCTGTGGAAGGGGTGCGGGCAACCGGCGCCAGTGCGCTGCAGGAGGTGATCTATGGGGTCATTCCCCAGGTGCTGCCGCTGTGGATCTCCTACTCCCTCTACCGCTTTGAGTCCAATGTCCGTTCCGCCACTGTGGTGGGCATGGTGGGTGCAGGTGGAATAGGGGTGATGCTGTGGGAAGCCATTCGCGGGTTTCAGTTTGGCCAGACCTGCGCCCTGCTGATCGTGATCATTCTGGTGGTGAGCATGCTGGACCTGCTTTCCCAGCGGCTGCGCAAACAGTTTATCTAAGGGCCTTGGTCCACAAAGTGAAAAGGCGACCCCGAGGTCGCCTTTTGCATGTCTGCATCTTGCTCGAGTGCTAGAGCACCATGGCCGCCACCCAGCCAAAGAGGATGAGCGGGATATTGTAGTGAATAAAAGTGGGCACCACGCTGTCCCAGATATGGTCGTGCTGACCATCGACATTGAGACCCGACGTGGGGCCCAGGGTCGAATCCGAGGCGGGTGAACCTGCATCCCCCAGCGCACCGGCGGCGCCAACCAGGGCCATGGTCGCCATGGGGGAGAAGCCGAGGTGGATACAGAGCGGCACATAGATGGTGGCTATGATGGGCACAGTGGAGAAGGAGGAGCCAATCCCCATGGTGATCAAGAGACCAACCAGCAGCATCAGGAAGGCGGCGAGGCCTTTTTGATCCCCGATCACCGCAGAGACGGATTGCACCAGGCTCTCCACCCCCTGGGTCGCCTTCATCACGGCGGCGAAGCCGGCGGCTGAGATCATGATGAAGCCGATGAGGGACATCATGCGCACGCCCTGGGTGAAGGCGTCCTGGCTCTCGCGAAACTTGATGACACCGCCACAGGTAAAGATGACAAAGCCTGCCAATGCACCCAGCACTATGCTGTTGGTCATCAGCTGCAGCCCGAGGGCGACGGCGATGGCCAGCAGGGCAACCCAGATATGGTTGAGATTGAGCTCGGTGGATTCGGGCTCGGCGGCCAGGATCTTGTCCATGTCATACTGGCGTGGCTTGCGGTAGGTGATGAACACGGCGACCAACAGACCAAGGAACATCCCAAGCACAGGGATTGCCATGGCCATCGGCAGCTGGCCAAGCTCGACCGGCACCCCGTTGTCGATCAGGTTCTTGGCCAGTATGTTGTTGAGGAAGATGCCACCAAAGCCCACCGGCAGCAGCATATAGGTCGCGGTCAGGCCGAAGGTGATGACGCAGGCCACCTGACGGCGGTCGATATTCATCTTGGCCATGACGTGCAGCAGCGGCGGGATCAGGATGGGAATAAAGGCGATGTGGACCGGGATCAGGTTCTGGGAGGCGACGGATACGCAAAGGACGGCGCCGAGCAGCAGTGTCTTGACCCAGAGGATGCGGGAGCTGCTGGCATCTTGCCCCAGCTGGTTGATCACCTTGCGGGCCAGCAGGTCGGTGATCCCGGAGCGGGAGATGGCGACCGCAAAGGCCCCCAGCATGGCATAGGAGAGAGCGATCTCTGCGCCACCGCCCAGGCCACCACTGAAGGTGCTGAGGGTGTCGGCCAGGGATAGGCCACCCAGCAGGCCACCTACGATGGCGCTGATGGAGAGCGAGACCACCACATTGATCCGCAGCAGGCTGAGCACCAGCATCAGCGAGACCGCGACAACAACAGGGTTCATGTGACTTCCTTTTAATGGTTATTGGTTGTCTGTCTTTTGAAAGGCAGTTAGTTTGCGAAAATCACGACAAATGTCGAGTAAAAAATCAGGCAAATGGCCTGTGAGACGCATCCCTGAAGGGTTGGGATGGGCGAGGGGAGCCGAGCGGTTGAAAACTGTGCTGCCCGGGTCTGTCTGCCATTCTGGTCAAACCACTTTGATGCCGTATCCCAATAGAAGAAGGCTGCCATGGCAGCCTTCTTGCTCGTTGCTTATCCCGCTTGTTCGTTCGCGTCATCGACGGGGGCATCATCCGGGTGGGCCGGCGGCCAGCCACCCAGGCTCTTCCAGCGGTTGACAATATGACAGAACAGCTCTGTGGTGCGTTCTGTGTCATAGAGGGCCGAGTGCGCCTCTTTATTGTCAAACGGGATGCGAGCGCTCTGGCACGCCTTGGCCAGCACTGTCTGACCCAGGGCCAGGCCGGAGAGGGCGGCAGTATCGAAGGTGGCAAACGGATGGAACGGATTGCGCTTGAGGCCGGCCCGCTCGGCAGCAGCCATGACGAAGCCATGATCGAAGGTGGCGTTGTGGGCCACTATGATGGCGCGGTTGCAGTCGCTCTCCTTCATCCCTTTGCGAATGCCCTTGAAAATCTCGGTCAGCGCCTCTTTCTCGCTGACGGCGCCGCGCAGCGGATTGAAGGGGTCTATGCCGGTGAACTCCAGCGCCGCCTTTTCCAGGTTGGCGCCTTCGAACGGCTCGACGTGAAAATGAAAGACCTGATCGGGAGCGAGCCAGCCATCCTCATCCATCTTGAGGGTATAGGCGGCTATCTCCAGCAAGGCGTCTGTCCTGGCATTGAACCCGGCGGTTTCAACATCGATGACGACGGGGTAAAAGCCACGAAAACGGCCCTTGAGAGTGTGTACAGCGTCGGTCATGGTATCTCGGTCGGCGTGAAATGAGGCGGCATTATGGCAAAAAAGCCAGCCTTTGTCCCCCATCAGCAGCCATGAGACGGACGTCAGATTCTATTCTCGGCACTCGTGCTTATAATTGACCACTTCAACAATGGAATGGGGAGAGGGGATGAACAAGCTGGGATTGGCACACAAGATGTTGCTGGTGGTCTGCCTGCCACTGCTGGCCTTGCTGTTTTTTTCTGGCCGATACGTGTATGAGCGTTATCAGGTCGAACAGGAGATGAGCCAGGCACAAGCGGCACTCTATGTCGTGCGGGAGGCGGCGCAACTGGCCCACGAGCTGCAAAAGGAGCGCGGCATGTCGGCAGGTTTCCTGGGCTCTGGTGGCAACAAGTTTCGCGACGCCCTGCCTGCCCAGCGCAAGCTGGTCGATACCCTGCTGGTCCGTTTTCACGAGGATCCCGCCTTGCTGGCGTTGGGAGAGGTACAACAGGCGCTGACCGGGCTCACCGCCATGCGTGAGCGGGTCGGCGCGCTGGGGGTTGAAGTGGCTGAGCAGGTTGGCTTTTACAGCCGTCTTATCAGCCAGCTGCTGGCCGTGGTGGACCAGGTCAGTCTCAACAGTCAGGATGCCACCATAGCGCTGCAGACCAATGCCTACGCCGCCTTCTTGCAGAGCAAGGAACGAATGGGGCTGGAGCGGGCTACCCTGAGCAATGTGTTCGGCCGTGACCACTTTACCCCTGCGCTGTTGCAGCAATTTATCTCCCTGCTGGCGGCCCAGAATACCTATCTCGAGCGTTTCCAGGCGGTGGCGAGCCCGTCACAACGTCAACTGCTGGCCGACAGCCTGGCCTCTCCCGTGGTAGCCAAGGTCGCCGCCATGGAGCAACTGGCGCTGGACAAAGCCACCACAGGCGGCTTCGGGGTCGATGCCGAAGCCTGGTTTGCCTTGAGTACCGACAAGATAGGTCTGCTCAAGGAGAGCGAAGATCGCCTTTATCAGCAGTTGTTCGAGCGGGTCGAGCAGATGCGGGCAAAGAGTGCCAGCGACTTCTGGTGGGCGGCGCTCGGTGTGCTGCTGTGCGTTGCGTTGACCACCTTCGTTTGCTGGCGGGTGGTGCGAGATCTGCACCTGGGTTTTATGGCGTTGCACCAGACCTTCAAACGGCTGGTACAGGAGAATGATCTGACGGTGCGGGTCAACTGGCGGTCCGGTGACGAACTGGGCGCCCTGGCGCAGGATCTGAACCATTTCCTCGCGCACCTTGAGGGGCTGTTGCTGGCGGTACGCCGCTCCTGCGAGGTGCTGGCCCGCAGCGCCGCCACCTCGGCAGGCGTGATCGCCGAGGTGAATGCTGGCGTCGTCAAAGGTTTCGGTCAGGTGGATCTGGTGGCGACGGCAGCCACCGAGATGGCTTCGACGGTGGCCGAGATTGCGCGCAATGCAACCCAGACGTCGCTGGCGACCCAGCAGGCTATCGGACGTGCCCGTCAGGGCGACAAGGAGGTGGATCAGACCATAGACGCCATCCAGCTGGTGGCGGGCACCCTGGCCAACACCCAGCAACTGGTGGATAGCTTGTATCAGGATACAGAGTCGGTCGGCGAGGCGCTTAATCTCATCAAGCAGATCTCGGATCGCACCAATCTGCTTGCCCTCAATGCAGCCATAGAGGCTGCCCGGGCCGGTGAATCTGGTCGTGGTTTTGCCGTGGTGGCGGAAGAGGTGAGGGCACTGGCCTCTCGCACTCAGCAGGCGGCAGAGGACATAGATCGGATGTTGTCCCGATTGCGTCAGGGCGCGGATCAGGCGGTCACGGCCATGCATCTGGGCACTGAGCAGGCGGGTTTGAGCGTGACCGAGGCCAAGCGGGCGGGGAGCGAGCTGAGCGACATAGTGAGCGAGGTGCGCAAGGTGAGTGACATGACTGCCCAGGTGGCCACCGCGACGGAGGAGCAGCGCTACGTCACTGACGATATCCAGCACAATGTGATGACCATACGCGAGGTGTACGAAGCTCATCGCCTGCACTCTGAAACCTTGCAGCAAAACAGCGCCGAGCTGGATCTGCTGGCTCGCGAGCTGGCGGGTCGCATTGCCAGCTTCAAGCTGATGGATCGTCCTGCCCCCCACTGAGTGCTTTGCCCTAAAGCTTGCCCTGCCCCTGCCGATACCTAACATGAGATCGTGTGGAGGGCAGGCACTTGAACGCTTGGATAGTCGGGTTGGTCAGCATATCAGTGAGTATGCAATTACAGGCGGGGGTTACCGAGTTTGGTGCCGGCCTGGATCAATCCGTCTGGCGTTTGACCTCGGATACGCAAGTGGAGTGCCGCCTCGAACACCCTATTCCCAACTGGGGGACGGGCGCCTTCGTCAGCCGCGCCGGTCGCAAGATCAATCTGGATTTCGAACTCAAGGGGCTGCGACAGCAAGCCCAGACCCAGACGGTGAGTCTGGGGATCATGCCGCCACTCTGGCGTCCCGGTGTTGCCGGGCGGGAAGTGAGCCAGTTGCGCTTTTACCAGCAGTTTGATGGTCTGGTGGAGGGGCAGACCGCCTGGACCATGCTCGATGAGCTGGAGGGTGGGCGCATGCCAACCTTCCAGTATCGTGACTGGTACCGCCAGAACCGGCCGGTGCGGGTCTCCCTCTCCTCCGTCAACTTTCGGGTCAAGTACCAGGCCTTTGTGGATTGCCTGAGTGGATTGCTGCCCTATAGCTTCAATGACATCGCCTTCAGCGTGCTCTCCTATGACAAGAACAGCGATCAGCTGTCACTGGCCTCCCGGCGCAGACTGGCGATGATCGGCGAGTATGTGAAGGTCGACAAGAGCATAGATCTGGTGGTGATCAACGCCTACAGCGACAGCTATGGCGGCCGCTGGCCCAACCAGAAACTCTCCGAGAAGCGGGCCGATGCCATCAAGAAGGTGTTTGTGGATCTGGGGATCGATCCGGGCAAGATCTCGGTGGAAGGGCATGGCGAGAAGCGTCATGTCCGCTCAAATGAAACCGATGACGGTCGCGCCAAGAACCGGCGGGTGGTGATCAATATGGGCCGCAATGGCGCCATCTGATGGCCTGTAGACTGAGATGAAAAAAGAGCGCCGCAGCGCTCTTTTTTATTGGGTTTATTGGGCGTTGCCTGAGGTATTGCCTCAGAAGCTGTCACCCAGGCCACTGCCTGCATCTTTCTTGGCGATCAGTTCAATCTTGTAACCGTCCGGATCTTCCACGAAGGCGATGACAGTGGTACCGCCCTTCACTGGACCTGGCTCGCGGGTGATCTTGGCACCGGCGGCACGCAGGGCATCGCAAGTGGCATAGATGTCGTCCGCTTCCAGCGCAATGTGGCCGTAGGCCGAGCCCAGTTCATACTCGCTGACACCCCAGTTGTAGGTGAGCTCGATGACGGCTTCGTCTTTCTCGTCACCGTAGCCAACGAAGGCCAGGGTGTATTTGTATTCGCTGTTTTCGCTCTTGCGCAAGAGTTTCATACCCAGCACTCGGGTGTAGAAGTCGATGGAGCGTTGCAGATCGCCAACACGCAGCATGGTATGCAGAATTCTCATTGCTCAGTTCTCCGGGTAGATATTTGTACTCACACAAGTCTTGGATGATACAGGAATCGCAGCAGAAGTTTGCGGGCTGTAGCGTACAGCCTGCATGCTGCCTTATTCCTGTGGATAGACTTTTTCTTTGTATTCACACAAGTCTTCGATGATACAGGAGCCGCAGCGCGGTTTGCGAGCCAGACAGGTGTAACGGCCGTGCAGGATCAACCAGTGGTGTACATCCAGCTTGAACTCGGCAGGCACCACTTTCAGCAGTTTCTCTTCCACCTGGTCAACGTTTTTGCCCACCGCGAAGCCGGTGCGATTCGACACCCGAAAGATGTGGGTATCGACGGCGATGGTGGGCCAGCCAAAGGCGGTATTGAGCACCACATTGGCGGTCTTGCGACCCACACCGGGCAGCGCTTCCAGCGCTTCGCGGTTCTCCGGCACCTCGCCGCCATGGCGTTCCAGCAAGATGGCGCACGTCTTGATGACGTTTTCGGCCTTGGTGTTAAACAGGCCTATGGTCTTGATGTACTGTTTCAGCCCATCCACCCCGAGCGCCAGCATGGCGGCCGGGGTATTGGCCACCGGATAGAGCTTGTCGGTGGCCTTGTTGACGCTTACGTCGGTGGCCTGGGCTGACAGCAACACGGCAATCAAGAGCTCGAAGGGCGAGGTGAAGTTGAGCTCTGTGGTGGGATGGGGATTGTTGTCCCGCAGTCGCTCCAGGATCTGCCTGCGTTTCTGGTTGTTCATGGTTTCTCACGTCTCGGATCAGAGCTGGGTGGCGCGCACACCCGCCACCGGCACATTGCTATCGGCAAGGGGGGCGGCTTGCTTGCGATCACGCCAGTCATTGATGGCATTCTTGCCTGCGATCATCAGGCCTAGCCCGATAAAGCCGCCCGGCGGCAGGATCGCCAGCAGCAGGCTGGCATCGGCATGAAACAGCTCGATGCGCAAGGACTTGGCCCAGTCACCCAGCAGCAATTCGGCGCCGTCAAACAGGGTCCCCATGCCAATGATCTCCCGCAGGCCACCCAGCACCAGCAGCACCAGGGTAAAGCCCAGCCCCATCATGAAACCGTCCAGTGCCGCCAGCAGGGGCGGATTCTTGGAGGCATAGGCTTCGGCCCGGCCTATGATGACGCAGTTGGTGACAATCAGGGCGATGAAGATACCGAGCGCCTGATAGAGGCCATAGGTATAGGCATTCATCAGCAGCTGCACGCTGGTGACCAGGGCAGCGATGATCATCACGTAGATGGGAATGCGAATGTCCTTGGGCACCAGGTTGCGCACCAGGGAGATGGCAAGGTTGGAGCTCACCAGCACCACCATGGTGGCCAATCCCAGTCCGAGCGCATTGGTAAAGGTGGAGGAAACTGCCAGGGTAGGGCAGAGCCCCAGCACCTGCACCAGGGAGGGGTTATTCTTCCACAGCCCTTGCAGCATCAGCTCCTTGAGCTCTTCACGACGGCCCTTGCCCTCACTGATCGGGGTCTGGTCATCCAGTGTATGAGAGTGTTCCATTTATCGGCTCCGGCTGAGATGGCATATGGATATGCATAGCACATCAGTCTGTTTCATATGTGTTGGCCCAGGCTTATGGCGTGGGGTCGCACTGAGGGGCATCACGCAGCAACTCAGGGTGCGTTTGCTCCAGCAGCAGCAGGTTTTTCACTGCCTTGACCACGGCGCGGGGGGTGATGGTGGCGCCGGTAAAAGCATCGAATTCGCCGCCATCTTTTTTCACCGCCCAGCTTGCCTCGTTGTCGCGGCTGAGGAACTTGCCGACAAAACTGTCTATCCAGCTCGATTTCTTCAGCTCGATCTTGTCACCCAGGCCCGGCGTCTCGTTGTGGGCCAGCACCCGCACAGCACTGACGCTGCCCTTGGCATCGGTACCGACGATGAGGCGGATGGCCCCACTGTAGCCGTCGGGTGCCACGGTTTCCAGCGCATAACCCGTGGTCTCGCCTTTCAGGGTTGCAGTGTAGAGCGGCATGGCCTGATCGCTGCCCAGATAGGTTTTACTCTGTACCAGCTTGCAACTGGCCACCAGGTCGTTGTCATAGCTTCCCTCTGGCAACAGGGCGGAGAGGGTGCGCAGCTTTTCCAGCTGCTGCTGATGGGCGATCCTGTCGCGGGTCAGCTCGTTGGTCAGCACCACAACGGCGGTGCAGGCCAGGGCAAACAGGGCTAGCGTGACGCCGTTTTTGCGCATGCTCTTTAACATTGGATACTTCCTGAGAGTGAGGTTTGCGCCGGGATCATTTGCGACGAGCTCCATGTCCCCTGAGGCGTGTCAGGCTGTCGTGCCGTGTGGTCACGCAGGGGTGGGTTATCCGCATGATGTTACTCATTTACGACGTGCTCCATGTCCCCTGAGGCGTGTCAGGCTGTCGTGCCGTGTGGTCACGCAGGGGTGGGTTATCCGCATTATGTTACTCATTTGCGACGGGCCCCATAGACCTTGGGGCGTGTCAGGCTGTCGATCAGCGGCACACACAAGTTGGCCAGCAACACGGCAAAGGCGAAGGCATCAGGGTAACCGCCAAAGCGACGGATAAGGTAGACCAGCACGCCGATCAGTACGCCATATACCAGGCGGCCACGGGGCGTGGTGCTGGCGCTGACCGGATCGGTAGCGATGAAGAAGGCCCCCAGCATGGTGGCACCGCTGAACAGATGGAACATGGGGGTGGCGGTGGCATCCGGCGTCATCAGATAACCCAGGGTTGCGGCCAGCAACAAGGAGCCCAGGATGGCACCCGGAATACGCCAGTTGATCACTCTTTGCTGCAGCAGGAACAGGCCGCCCAGCAGGTAACCCAAGTTGACCCAGCTCCAGCCGATGCCGCCCCAGCCCTCGAATACGGCGTGACTCATCACTTCACCCGTGGTGAGCCCCTGATTCAGCCCTGTCTTCAGGGTATCGAGTGGCGTAGCCATGGTGAGGCCATCCACCCCCTGCTTGAGCTGCGCCATGCTGTAGCCATCCAGGCTGAAGCCGGTAAAGATGACGGACGCTGCATCGCCAAAGCCGATGTCATAGGCGCGAATGGTGTCTGGCGGCAACCAGCTGGTCATTTGCACGGGGAAGGAGACCAACAGCAACACATAGGCCACCATGGCCGGGTTGAACAGGTTCTGGCCCAGGCCGCCATAGAGGTGCTTGGCGATGATGATGGCAAAGGCGGTACCCAGTACCAGCATCCACCAGGGCAGCAGGGGGGGCAAAGAGAGGCCAATCAGCACGGCGGTCAGAGCGGCACTGCCATCTATCAGGGCGGGCTTGATGGGGCGGCGGCGCAAGCGAAGCACCAGCGCCTCGGCCCCCAGCGCCGTCACCAGCGCCAGCAGGATCTGGATGAAGGAACCCCAGCCAAAGAACCAGGTCTGGGCCAGCAGGCCTGGCAGGCAAGCCAGGATCACCAGCAACATCAGGGTTTGGGTCTGTTTGCGGTTATGAGCAAACGGCGCACTCGCGATATTGAACATGGATCAGTGGCTCTTGTCTGGCGATGGAGAAGGTGACTGTGCTTGGGGGGGCAGGCCTTGTGCGGCAGCCTCTGCTGCCAGCTTCTTGGCTTTGGCCCGAGCGATGGCGGCGGCAATGGCTGCTTTCTTGGGGTCGACCTCGGCAGTCGCCGGTGCGAATTCGCTTACCGGCTGGGCCTCGTTAGCCGTCGCCTCAGGCTCGGCGACGTTTTCATCCGCCGCTTGAGCTGCTTTTTTTGCTTTGGCGCGTGCGATGGCGGCGGCAATGGCTGCTTTCTTGGGGTCGACCTCGGCGGCAGCCGGCGCGGATTCGCTTACCTGCTGGGCCTCGCTAGCCGTAGCCTCAGGCTCGGCGACGTTTTCATCCGCCGCTTGAGCTGCTTTTTTTGCTTTGGCGCGTGCGATGGCGGCGGCAATGGCTGCTTTCTTGGGGTCGACCTCGGCAGTTGCCGGTGCGGGTTCGCTTACCGGCTCGGCCTCGCTAGCCATAGCCTCAGGCTTGGCGATGTCTTCATCCGCCGCTTGCGCGGCCTTTTTTGCCTTGGCACGGGCGATGGCGGCGGCAATGGCTGCTTTCTTGGGGTCGACCTCGTCAGTCGCCAGTGCGGGTTCGCTTACCGGCTCGGCCTCGCTAGCGATAGCCTCAGGCTGGGCGACGTTTTCATCCGCCGCTTGCGCGGCCTTCTTGGCTTTGGCCCGAGCGATGGCGGCGGCAATGGCTGCCTTTTTGGGATCGACTTCGGCGGCAGCCGGGGCGGATCCGATGGCCGGCTCGGCTTCGACAGCGATAGCCCCGGGCTCGGCGACCTTGTCATCCACAGCTTGCGCGGCCTTCTTGGCCTTGGCACGAGCAAGGGCTGCTGCGATAGCTGCCTTTTTCGGATCCTGCGCCTCTGGCGTTGGCGCAACGACGGCGGCAACGTCAGCAGGTTCACCGCTGCTGGCGGCTTTGGCGGCGCGCCGCGCGAGGGCCTCCTGCTTGCGCGCCTCGCGGGCGGCAATCATGGCGCTGTTGTCTGGCTGCTCGCCAACAGCACTGGCCGTGACTTCCTGCTTGGCTTTGATGCGGGCGAGGGCGGCAGCGACGGGATCTTCCCCTCCACTGGCCGTCATGGCCTGGCGGCGCTGGGCCGCAGCCTCGGCATGGCGGGCTTCTCGGGCCGCTTTTTCCCGCTCGAAGCGGGCCTGCTTGGCCTCGAAACGCTGCTTGGCACGCTCGGCTTTTTCGGCCTCGGCACGGGCCTCGCGAATATCATCCTTGGCAATCTTGTAGTACTGCACCAGAGGGATCTGGCTGGGGCAGACCCAGGCGCAAGCGCCGCACTCGATACAGTCGAACAGGTTGAGCCCTTCGGCCTTGTCGTACTCCTTGGCGCGGCTGTACCAGTAGAGCTCCTGGGGCAGCAAATTGGCCGGGCAGGCATCGGCGCAGGCGCTGCAACGGATGCAGGCTTGTTCGGGACCGGGGGGCGGCAGCTCGGCACGGGTCGGGGAGAGCAGGCAGTTGGTGGCCTTGACCACGGGGACCATGGCGTGGGGCAGGGTGAAGCCCATCATGGGGCCTCCCATGATGACCCTCTGGTCCGCCTCGGGTTGCAGCTCGAAACGCTGCAACAGCCAGCGCACTGGCGTGCCCAGCAGTACCCAGGCATTGCCTGGCTTCTTGAAGGCGTCGCCAGTCAGGGTGACGATGCGGGAGATGAGCGGCTCGCCGTCGATGATGGCGCGCTTGATGGCGAACACGGTTGCCACGTTGAGCACCATGATGCCCATGTCCACCGCCCGCCCACCCTTGGGCACCTGACGGCCGGTAAGCAGCTCTATGGTCTGCTTGGCACCGCCCGAGGGGTACTTGGTCGGCACCGTCTTGACCAGCACGTCCTCATCGGTGGCGTGGCGGGTCAGTTCGGCAATGGCGGCGGGTTTGTTGTCTTCCACCCCTATCAGGGTCAATTTGGGTTTGAGCAGATGCTTGAGCACCCGGATGCCGTCCATGATCTCGTCGGCATACTCCTGCATCAGCCGATCATCTGTGCTGATATAAGGTTCACACTCCAGCCCGTTGACGATCAGGATCTCGGTGAGCTGACCGCGGCCGTCCAGCTTGCTGTGAGTCGGGAACACGGCGCCGCCCAGACCCGCAATGCCGGCCTGCTGGATGCGCTCGAGCAGTTCGCCCCGCTCCAGATTCCAGTAGTCGGGCTTGGCATTGTGCTCACCCCAGGCATCCTCCCCATCCGGCGTCAGGGTGATGCAGAGATCATCGAGACCCGAGGGGTGCGCCACAGTATGGTGGCCGATGGCGGTGATGGTGCCCGAGGTCGAGGCGTGCACGGGCACTATGCGGCCCTTGTCATAGCGGGTAAGGGGCTGACCCTTCTTGACCTTGTCGCCGATCTGCACCAGCAGATCGCCGGCCGGCCCTGCGTGCTGGCGCACCGGTATGATGAGCTGGGGCGGCAGGCCCGCGTCCACCACGGGTGTCAGGCTGGATTGGTGCTTGTTCTCGGGAGGGTGAATGCCGCCGTGAAAATCCCACAGAGTGCCGGCTTTGATGCGTTCGAGCAGATGCTGCATGGTTACTCCGCTGTTTATTCCACTATCTTGACCGGAATGGCGACGCTGGCCAGATCCCATTTCCAGTTGTCGACAGTGGTCGGCACAGGGATCATTTCGATACAGTCGGTCGGGCAGGGATCGACACAGAGATCGCAGCCGGTGCACTCGTCTGTGATGACGGTGTGCATCGCCTTGGTGGCACCGACGATGGCATCGACCGGACAGGCCTGGATGCACTTGGTGCAGCCGATGCATTGATCTTCATGGATGAAGGCGACTTTCTTGACCGGGATGGCGGCCTCGGCACTGCCCAGCGGTTGAGGGTCGACCCCCATCAGGTCGGCTATCTTGCGCATGGTGGCATCGCCACCGGGCACACACTTGTTGATCTGATCGCCATTGGCCAGCGCCTCGGCATAAGGTTTGCAGCCAGGGTAACCGCACTGGCCGCACTGGGTCTGTGGCAACAGGGCGTCAAGCTGATCGACGATGGGATCGGCTTCCACGTGAAACTTGACGGCGGCAAAGCCCAGAATGATTCCGAAGGCAAGGGCCAGCAGGGCCAGTACCAGAACGGCAAAGAGTATGTGAGTCATAGCGCTATATCTTGATAAGGCCGGTAAAGCCCATAAAGGCCAGCGACATCAGGCCGGCGGTGACCATGGCAATCGACACACCGCGAAACGGAGTGGGAACGTCGGCCGCCACCAGGCGTTCACGCATGGCGGCAAACAGTATCAGTACCAGCGAGAAGCCTGCGGCTGCGCCAAATCCGTAGATGATGCTTTGAATGAAGTTGTGACGCTCGTTGATGCTCAGCAGTGCCACCCCCAGCACGGCGCAGTTGGTGGTGATGAGCGGCAGGAAGATGCCCAGCAGGCGATAGAGGGTCGGGCTGCTCTTGCGGATAACCATCTCGGTGAACTGCACTACGACGGCGATCACAAGAATGAAGGCAAGGGTGCGCAGGTAGGCGATGTTCAGCGGGATCAGGATATAGTGTTCCATCAGATAGGAACTGGCGCTGGCCAGCGTCATCACGAAGGTGGTCGCCAGCCCCATGCCGACGGCGGTCTCCAGCTTGCCGGAGACACCCATAAAGGGACACAGGCCGAGAAACTTCACCAGCACGAAGTTGTTAATCAGCACGGTACTGACCAATAAAAGCAGGTACTCAGTCATGGGAGATGGGTTATCCGGTTTGAAGGCGGCGGTATTATCTGATTTTAGGTCTCCTTAAACAACCGCAAGGCCGCATGGTTATTATTCAAATGGCCAATTTCATGGAGGAAATGTGCGCCCTTTACCCATTTTTACCCTGACCCTGGCAATGCTGCTCTGGTCCAGCTCCTTTATCGCCCTCAAGCACGTGCTGGGGATCTGGGGGTTCGGTCAGGTGCTGTTCATGCGCATGAGTGTGGCGGCGCTCTGCTGGCTGCTCTGCTACCGCTATCTGGGCAATTTCACCTATCAAAAGGGGGATTGGCGCTGGCTGGCCCTGATGGGAGGACTGGAGCCCTGCCTTTACTTCCTGCTGGAGGTCAATGCCCTGCGTTACACCAGTGCTGGTCAGGCGGGCATGGTCTGTGCCCTGTTGCCGCTCATCGTGGCCCTGGTGGCCTTTGTGCTGCTCAAGGAGCGGGTCAGTCGCCGCCAGTTGCTGGGCTTTGCCATCGCCATCGTCGGCATTGCCCTGCTGGGGCTGGGTAGCGGCGTGGATGAGTTTGCCCCCAACGCCTTGCTCGGCAACAGTCTGGAGATGGCGGCCATGCTGTGCGCCGCCACCTATTCTGTGGTCTTCAAGAAGCTCTCCAGCCGCTACAGTGTGCTCACCCTGACAGCGCTGCAGGCCTTCGTCGGTACCCTCTTTTTCGCCCCCTTCGCCTTCAGCGAACCCTGGCCCACCGCCTGGGCCTGGCAGGACATGGCGGTCATCGTCTTTCTTGGCGCCTTTGTGACGCTCGGAGCCTACCTGCTCTACAACTGGTCGGTGACCCAGGTCAAGGTGACCCTGGCGGCGGCCTATGTGAACCTCATTCCGGTCTTCACTCTGTTGCTGGCCTATCTGCTGCTCGGTGAAACTTTGACGCCATTGCAATGGCTTGCCTGTGGCGCAGTCCTGCTGGGGATTGCCGTGGGCCAGCTGCCCGTTCGGCGCAAAGTGCGCGAGCCGGTTATCGCCGACAGCTGATCTATCCCGGAGGCTGATCGATGGACTAGAGTCAGCACAGTCAAAGGGCGTGTGTCGCTCATCACCTTGGCCAGGTTTTATCCGGGAGAATGCCGATGAACAGCATGATGTTATTGACCAGGGCACAGGCCTTGTTGGCCCATAATCCCTTTACGCTGGACGATGCCAGGTCGCTGGAAGCACTGGAGGAGGCTGCGGTGGGAGAGGAGGGGCTGCTGATCGCTGAATTGTGGGAGGCAGCCCTGATGCAGGCCGACGAAGCGGCTCGCCATTACATGAAGGGGGAAGGCTGAGTATCGGGTCTGATTATCTCGCCGCTTGTTAATTTTTGGCAGTGGGCCGCCTCTCTTTGCTCGTTTTCCCAGCAGTCCAACACATCAGAGCACCCTAGGGCGGCAAGATGAGGTATCTTATGCCCCGATTTCATCCATTTAACGGTGTCGAGACCCCTCTATGATTATAAAACCCAAGGTTCGCGGCTTTATCTGCACCACCACTCACCCGGTCGGCTGTGAAGCCAATGTTCGACGTCAGATTGCTTACACCCAGGAGCAGGGCATGATTGCCAATGGTCCCAAGCGGGTGCTGGTGATTGGTGCTTCCACCGGTTATGGTCTGGCCTCCCGGATTGCCACTGCCTTCGGTAGCGGTGCTGCCACCATCGGCGTCTTCTTCGAAAAAGCCGGTAGCGAAACCAAGACGGCGACTGCGGGCTGGTATAACTCTGCCGCTTTCGACAAGGCTGCCAAAGAGGCGGGTCTGTATGCGAAAAGTGTCAACGGCGATGCCTTCTCCAATGAATGCCGCGCCAAGGTGATCGAGCTTATCAAGGCCGATCTGGGCCAGATTGACTTGGTCGTCTACTCCCTGGCCTCGCCGGTACGCAAGATGCCGGATACCGGTGAAGTGGTGCGCTCAGCCTTGAAACCCATCGGCGAGACCTACACCACCACCGCCATCGATACCAACAAGGATCAGATCATCACCGCCACCGTCGAGCCGGCGAATGAGGAAGAGATCCAGAACACCATCACCGTCATGGGCGGTCAGGATTGGGAGCTGTGGATGGCGGCCCTGCGCGATGCAGGTGTGCTGGCCGACGGCGCCAAGTCCGTGGCTTACTCCTATATCGGCACCGACCTGACCTGGCCCATCTACTGGCACGGTACCCTGGGTCGCGCCAAGGAAGATCTGGATCGCGCCGCCACCGCCATTCGTGGCGATCTGGCCGCCAAGGGCGGCACCGCTCACGTGGCCGTGCTGAAATCCGTGGTGACCCAGGCCTCTTCTGCCATTCCGGTGATGCCGCTCTACATCTCCATGGCCTTCAAGATCATGAAGGAGAAGGGCATCCACGAAGGTTGCATGGAGCAGGTCTACCGCATGATGCGCACCCGTCTCTATGGGGAAGAGCTGGCGCTGGACGAGCAGGCTCGCATCCGCATGGATGACTGGGAACTGCGTGAAGACGTGCAGCAGACCTGCCGTGATCTCTGGCCTTCCATCACCACCGAGAACCTCTCCGAGTTGACCGACTACACCGGCTACAAGCAGGAGTTCCTGCGCCTGTTCGGTTTCGGTCTGGCCGAGGTGGATTACGAGGCTGATGTGAACCCGGACGTGAAATTCGACGTGGTTGAGCTCTGAGTCTGACTCAGGTGAAAACAGGGCCCTGCGGGGCCTAATGCCAGTCAGTTAAGCCTGACTGGCATTGTTTTTATTGGCTTTTTTTACACTGTATTTCTGTGGCCTTGGCTTC
>NZ_JAPDBE010000026.1:0-69405 GCF_027705025.1 Aeromonas sp. D3
TGTCCGTTTCACACCTTGTCCCATCGGGCTCTCCATTTATGTGGGGGAAAGGTGTAAACCATATTCAGGACGGGACATTTGCATCACAGCCAAGCTCCAACACAACAAGGCTTTCCCGTTTGGGAGGGCCTTTTGTATTTCGACTACGGGGTCGTCTAGTACCTGCTGAGCAGTGGACTCTATACTGGCTGATTTGAAGAGGCTTTGCGGCATACAATGCACTTTGGTTTCAAATGGGAGGTGGCCTCTATGTTTTGCCCGCGCTGTGGTATCGAATCGCTGCAAAAGCGCAGCGAGAAAGAGTTTGCCTGTGGTTGTGGTTTCCACTATTTCCAGAATGTGGCGTCGGCCGTGATGGTGGCGCTTTGCTGGCAGGATGAAGTGCTGGTTGCGGTGCGAGGGCGGGAGCCTGGCAAAGGACTGCTGGATCTGCCCGGTGGTTTCGTCGATCCTGGTGAGTCGCTGGAGGCCGCATTGGTCAGGGAGCTGAAAGAGGAACTGGGGCTGGATCTGGGGAGAGAGGCGCCTCGCTATCTCAGCTCCTTTGCCAACGTCTACCCCTATGACGATGTTGTCTATCACACCTGCGATACCGTCTTCATGCTGGAGCTGGCACACAAACCTGCTGTCGTTGCGGCCGATGATGTGGCCGCTTGTGAGTGGCGCAAGCTGGCCGGGATTTCGCCCGCCGAGTTTGCCTTTTGCTCCACCGCTGCTGCCATCACCCAACTGCAACGCTTGCGGGGGTAAGCAGCTGATCCACTGTCCCAGGAGCCGCGAACTGGGGCGGCGAGAATGCTGAGGATGAATGGCTAGCCCGGCAGGGATAGGGTGACTATCAAACCGCCGTTATCGCCGTTTCTGGCCTCGACCCGGCCGCCCTGTGCCTGAATGGCTTTACGAGTGATGGCGAGTCCCAACCCATAGCCCTTGCCTGCAGAAGGGGACCCGATCCGCACGAAGGGATCGAACATGCTGGAGAGCTTGGTTTCGTCCACCCCCATGCCTTGATCCGCCACCTCGATGGAGAACTCTCCCCCTTGCCTGTGCAGGGTCAGGGTGATGGATTGACCAGGGTGAGAGAAGCGCAGGGCATTGCGTACCACATTGTCGAGCGCGCGGCGGATAAGCTCAGCCTGACCGCAGATGGTGTGGTCCACCGCCTCATTCACCAGTTGCCTAATCTCGACACCCATGTGCTGCGCCTCGTAGCGGGCATCGCTCACCACTGCCTCAACCAGGGCTTGCAGATCGTAATACTCCTCACAGTCCCGTTCACCGTGGCTGGCACGGGTGAGGGTGAGCAGTTCGCCGATCATCTTGTCCATGCGATGGGTTTCGAGCTGGATCCGCGCCAGGGATCCCTCGATCCTGGCCGGATCCTGCTGGGCCAGACCGATAGCCAGTTGCAGGCGTGCGAGGGGAGATCGCAGCTCGTGGGAGACGTCGTGCAGCAGCTGTTCACGGCTCTCGGCCAGCAGTTGCAACCGCTCGGCCATGGCATCAAAGTCACGGGCCGCCTCGCTGATCTCGTCGTGGCGTCGTCGCATCAGAGGATAGAGACGCACGCCCAGATCACCCTGGGCGAGACGCTCGAATCCCTGCCGAAACTGGTTCATGGGGCGGGTCAGATGCCAGGCGAGCAGGGCGCTGAAGAAGAGACCGCCGAGGCCGCCTATCCACCACATGGGCGGCGGCATGTTGAGCCAGTCGTTGCGTCGCGGCGGCGGTGCCAGTTGTTGCTGCAGACCGGACGTGTCGTAACCAAGCCAGTAACGCTGGCCATCGGCTCCTTTGACAGTGCGGGTAAGCAGATGAGGGAAAGGGGATTGGGCGGCTTCACTCTGCTGGATATGCAGAAGCGGGCGTTCCTCGGCGGGCCAGCTGGTCGTCAGGGTATTCAGGGCGGCGGGCCCCTTTTCTTGCAGCAGGGTCGCCGCCGAGTTCAGTTGCCGCCCGGCCAGCTGCCGGGCCATTCTCTCCTCTGGCGGTCCTTCATGGCTGTAGAGACTGAAAGCGACCCATAGCAGCTGGCTCATCATTATGATGGTGAACCAGAAGCCGAACAGTATCTTCCAGAACAGGTGGCCCTTGAGGATCATGTCAGCCGGTATCCTATGCTGCGCACCGTCTCTATGCCGATGGCCTCACCCGCCAGCGCCTGCAGCTTCTGGCGGATATTGCAGATGTGCACGTCGACGCTGCGATCATAGGGCTCGCGCGGGCGGCCCAGTCCGTGCAGGGATAGCTCATCCTTGCTGACTACCCGCTCTGGCGCCCGCAGCAGCAGTTCCAGCAGATTGAATTCCGTGGCGGTCAGCTCCAGTGGCTCGCCTTGCCAGTGACACTGGCGAGTGGCGGGGGAGAGGGTCAGTTCCGCCAGACGCAAACCGTCACCCTTGCCAGCTGGCGCCGGTGCAGGTTCGACTCGTCGCAGCACGGCCCTCAGCCTGGCGACCAGCTCTCTGGGGTAACAAGGCTTGGGCACATAGTCGTCGGCCCCCATCTCCAGTCCGATCACCCTGTCGATGTTGTCCCCCTTGGCGGTGAGCATGATGACGGGGATCTTGTTGTCGTGGCGGATCTGGCGCAGCACCTCGCTGCCGTTGATATCGGGCAGCATGATATCGAGCACCACGGCCACATAGTTGCCGGAGAGAGCGTGTTGCACACCGCTCTTGCCGGTCAGCACATGGGTGGTGACAAAGCCTTCGCCGCCCAGGTATTCACTCAGCATGGTGCCAAGCTCCAGGTCATCGTCCACCAACAGGATCTTCATTGCTCTTCTCCCTCTCGAGTCGGCGCCATTTTCCCGTGTCTGCATGCGGCTGGCAGCTGCTTTTACGCAATCCTTACACTGCCCTGCAGGAGGCTTAACCGGGCATTGGGGTACATTGCGCTGGCTTGTTTCATCAAAGGATATCCCCGATGACCCGTACCCGTCTGTTCGTTGTCCGTCTGCTGCTGCCAGCCCTCTTGCTGATTGCGGTGGGCTGGTTTTTCAGCGCGACCGGTGCGGCGCCGGTGGCCTCCTATATCACAGCCACCGCCGAGCGGCGCGATCTGGAGCAGAGCGTGCTGGCTGACGGTACCCTGCAGGCCCAGAAGCTGGTGAGTGTGGGGGCGCAGGTCTCCGGCCAGATTAAGGTCTTGCACATTGCGCTCGGGGATCAGGTGAAGCAGGGCGATCTGCTGGTCGAGATCGACGATCTCACCCAGCAGAACGCCCTCAAGGATGCCGAGGCCGCCCTCGACAATGTGCAGGCCCAGCTGGCCTCGCGTCGGGCGACCCTGCGCAACAATGGGCTGGTGTTCGATCGTCAGCGCAAGGTGCTGGCTCGGGGGCTTGGTAGCCAGGCCGACTATGACAGCGCAGAGGCGACACTTATTGCCACTCGCGCCGATATCCGGGCGCTGACCGCGCAGGCGGTGCAGGCCCGCATCGCCGTAGATACCGCCAGAGTCAATCTGGGCTATACCCGCATCGTCGCCCCCATGGCGGGCACCATAGTGGCCATTCCGGTGGAGCAGGGACAGACGGTCAATGCGGTGCAGAGTACCCCGACCATCGTCAAGGTGGCGCGGCTCGACACCATGACGGTGGAGGCCCAGATCTCGGAGGCGGACGTGATCAGGGTGAGCACGGGCCTGCCCATCTACTTCACCATACTGGGGGCACCCGAGCATCGTTACGAGGCCAGGTTGCGCGCCATCGAGCCCGCGCCGGACTCCATCAATGATGACACCAGCAGTTCGACCACCACAGCCGTCTATTACAACGGCCTGTTCGAGGTGAGCAATCCGGAAGGCGCCCTGCGCATCGGCATGACGGCTCAGGTACACCTGGTGCTGGCGACCGAGCGCAATGCGCTGGTGATCCCGGCCATCGCCCTGAGCGGTGACAGGGTGCAGGTTGTGGATGGTGCGGGCAAGCTGCAGTGGCGGCAGGTGAAAGTGGGCCTCAACAACAAGGTGGATGCCCAGATCCTGAGCGGCCTCGAGGCGGGGGAATCCGTGGTGGTGAGCCAGTTGGCGGCCCAGAACCAGCAGAGCGGGCGCATGGGCCCGCCCATGGGGATGTGATCATGACCCAGCCACTGCTGCAACTGAGCGGGATCCAGCGTCACTTCGGCGAGGGGGATCAGCGGGTACAGGTGCTCAAGGGGATTGACCTGACCATAGAGAGGGGGGAGATGGTGGCCATCGTCGGTGCCTCCGGCTCCGGCAAGTCGACCCTGCTCAATATTCTGGGCTGCCTCGACCAGCCGAGCGACGGTCATTACCGGGTTGCCGGTCAGGAGACGAGCAAGCTTGCCGGGGATCAACTGGCGGCGCTGCGCCGCGAGCATTTCGGTTTCATCTTTCAGCGCTACCACCTGCTGGGGGATCTCAGTGCCCGCGACAATGTGGCGTTGCCAGCCATTTATGCCGGTCTGGCTGCCGGTGAGCGGCAGGCCGGGGCAGAGACGCTGCTGCGCAGGTTGGGGCTGGGTACGCGGCTCGACTACAAGCCGAGCCAGCTCTCCGGTGGCCAGCAGCAGCGGGTCAGCATAGCCCGTGCCCTCATCAACGGTGGTCAGGTGATACTGGCAGATGAACCGACTGGCGCGCTCGACAGCCACAGTGGCACAGAGGTGCTCGGCATACTGCATGCCTTGCATGAGCAGGGTCACACCCTGGTGATAGTGACCCATGACATGAGCATTGCCGAGCAGGCCGAGCGCATCATAGAGCTCAAGGACGGGGAAGTGATAGCCGATCGCCGCCGCGTGCCGGCATCTGACCCCCAACCTTTCCAGGATAAACCCCGGCCTGGCCGCTCTGCATGGGGTGGCGAGCTGGACAGGTTTGCCTCTGCCTTCAGGATGGCGCTGCGGGCCATGCAGGCCCAGCGGATGCGCACCTTCCTCACCATGCTCGGCATCATCATAGGTATCGCCTCCGTGGTTTCCGTGGTGGCGCTGGGGCGCGGCTCCCAGCAACAGGTGCTGGCCAACATCAATGCCATGGGCACCAGCACACTGGAGATCTTTCCCGGCAGCGGCTTTGGGGATAAGCGGGCCGAGGCGATACAGACCTTGCGGACCGAGGATGCCGATGCCCTGGCCGGGCTCGATTATGTTCACAGCGTGACCCCCAGTCTGGCGACCAGCACCACGCTGCGCCGGGGCAGTCAGGCTGTCTCCGGCACGGTAAACGGGGTGGGGGATCAGTTCTTTCAGGTGCGCGGCTATCGGGTGTTGCAGGGCATGTTGTTCGATGCCGGTAGCGTGGCCAGTCTGGCGCAAGAGGTGGTGATAGACGCGAACAGCCGGGATCGACTGTTCGATGCGGGGGAATCACCCCTCGGGCAGGTGATCCTGCTGGGCAAGCTGCCGTGCCGGGTGATCGGTGTGGTGGCCCGTAATCAGAGCGGCTTTGGCAGCGACGAGAACCTCAATGTCTGGATCCCTCACACCACGGCCATGAAGCGGATGCTGGGTCAAAGCTATCTGCGCAGCATCAGCGTGCGGGTGCAGGATGAGGTTTCCCTGGCCGCCGCCGAGGATGGTCTCAGCCGGCTGCTGCGCCAGCGCCATGGCAGCCAGGATTTCTTCGTGCTCAACACCGACAGCATCCGTCAGGCCATCACCAGCACCACTGCCACCATGACGCTGCTGGTCGCCATGATAGCGCTCATCTCCCTGGTGGTAGGCGGCATAGGGGTGATGAACATCATGCTGGTGTCGGTGACGGAGCGTACTCGCGAGATAGGTGTGCGGATGGCGGTAGGCGCCAGGGCCAGCGACATCATGCAGCAGTTTCTGATCGAGGCTGTGCTGGTCTGCCTGCTGGGGGGCGCCGCCGGAGTGCTGCTCTCCCTGCTGGTCGGCGTCTTATTCGAGCACTTCAGCAGCCAGTTTGCCATGCGTTACTCCGCAAGCACCGTGCTGGCTGCCTTCTTCTGCTCGAGCCTGATCGGTGTGCTGTTCGGTTTTTTCCCGGCTCGCCGGGCGGCGAGGATGGATCCCATCCATGCACTTGAGCGGGAGTAACCAGACTTTCGGCGCCTTTGTGCGCCAACTCATTCGCATCCTGGGGCGGGAGCTCATCCCTCTTCAACCTCCGGGTGCGGATTGGCCTGACGGCATGGACTGCCAGTCTGGCAAGCCTGAACTGTGTCATTGACGTGACACGCCCTGCTCTGCGCAGGTTTTTCAACCGGGCCCCGTGCCCGGTTTTTTTACGCCTTCCTTTACCGTATTGAGGGGGATGCGATGGACGCGGCTCTTTGTTAACCTGCCTGTTTCACCCGAACCGCAGGGAGCTGCATCGATGCGATCCATTGTCAGCCTGCTGGCTTTGTCACTGCTGTGTGCTTGCAGCAGCCACTCAACCCGAGAGGATGTCATGTCAGGGAAAGAGCGCCTTCACTACCCCGTCACCCGCCAGAGCGATCAGGTGGATCACTACTTCGGTCACGCCGTGGTCGACCCCTATCGCTGGCTGGAAGACGACCGCAGCGCGGAGACCGAGGCCTGGGTCAAGGCCCAGAACAGTGTCACCCGGGATTATCTGGCACGCATTCCGTTTCGCGATGCCATCAAGGACAAACTGGCCGCCTCCTGGAACTACGCCAAGGAGGGGGCACCGTTTCGCGAGGGGCGCTACCACTACTTCTTCAAGAACGATGGCCTGCAAAACCAGCATGTCTTGTGGCGCCAGCAGGCGGGCAAACCCGCCGAGGTGTTCCTCGATCCCAACCGCTTGAGCACCGATGGCACCACGGCGCTGGATCAGCTGAGTTTCTCCCGGGACGGCCGCATCCTGGCCTATTCCTTGTCCCTGGCCGGCAGCGACTGGCGCGAGATCCACCTGATGGACGTGGAGAGCAAACAGCCCCTTGAGGCCCCCCTCAAGGACGTGAAGTTCAGCGGCATCAGCTGGCTGGGCAACGAGGGCTTCTTCTACTCCAGCTACGACAAACCCGATGGCAGCGAGCTGTCGGCCAGTACGGATCAGCACAAGCTCTACTTCCACCGTCTCGGCACGGCGCAGCAAGACGACCGCCTGGTGTTCGGTGCCATCCCGGCCCAGCAGCACCGCTACGTGGGGGCAACCGTGACCGAAGATGATCGCTACCTGCTCATCTCGGCGGCGGACTCCACCTCCGGCAACCGCCTCTATGTGAAGGACCTGAGCAAGGAGAACGCGCCGCTGCTGACGGTGCAGGGGGATCTGGATGCGGACGTGAGCTTGGTGGACAACAAGGGCAGCACGCTTTACTTGCTGACCAATCGGGATGCCCCCAACCGCCGGCTGGTGACGGTGGATGCGGGCAACCCCGGCCCCGCCCGCTGGCGTGACCTTATCCCCGAGCGCCAGCAGGTGCTGACGGTGCACAGCGGCAGCGGCTATCTGTTTGCCGAATACATGGTGGATGCCACCGCCCGGGTCGAGCAGTTCGACCATGACGGCACACGGATTCGCGAGGTGGCGCTGCCGGGGCTCGGCAGCGTCAGCGGCTTCAACGGCAAGCAGGATAATCCCGCGCTCTACTTCGGTTTCGAGAACTATGCCCAGCCCCCCACCCTCTACCGGTTCGAGCCAAAGAGCGGGGCCATCAGCCTTTATCGCGCCTCGGCGGCCCCCTTCAAGCCCGAGGAGTATGTCTCAGAGCAGCGCTTCTACCAGAGCAAGGATGGCACCCGGGTGCCGCTCATCATCAGCTACCGCAAGGGGCTGAAACTCGATGGCAGCAATCCCACCATCCTCTATGGCTATGGCGGTTTTGACGTGAGCCTGACCCCGAGCTTCAGCGTGGCGGTCGCCAACTGGCTGGATCTGGGAGGCGTCTATGCGGTGGCCAACCTGCGGGGCGGCGGCGAGTACGGTCAGGCCTGGCACCTGGCGGGCACCAGGATGAACAAGCAGAACGTGTTCGACGACTTTATCGCGGCTGCCGAATACCTGAAGGCCGAAGGCTATACCTCCAGCGACAGGCTGGCTGTGCGAGGTGGTTCCAACGGCGGTCTGCTGGTGGGGACCGTCATGACCCAGCGGCCGGATCTGATGCGTGTTGCCTTGCCTGCGGTGGGGGTGCTCGACATGCTGCGCTATCACACCTTTACCGCCGGGGCTGGCTGGGCCTACGACTACGGTACCAGCGCCGACAGCGAGGCCATGTTCGACTACCTGAAGGGCTACTCGCCGCTGCACAATGTGCGGGCCGGTGTCAGCTACCCCTCTACCATGGTGACCACGGCGGATCACGACGACCGTGTGGTGCCAGCCCACTCCTTCAAGTTTGCCGCCACCTTGCAGGCCGACAACGCTGGGCCCAACCCCCAGCTCATTCGCATCGAGACCAATGCCGGGCATGGAGCAGGCACGCCGGTGGCCAAGCTGATCGAGCAGAGCGCGGACATCTACGCCTTCACCTTGTATGAGATGGGCTACCGGCAGTTGCCGCGTCGACCCTGACCCATGCGAGATGGGCTACTGGCCGTTGCCGACCAGATCATGACATAAGGGCCCTGTTGGGCCCTTTTCTTGTGGCCGGTGAGCGACTCACGCCTTGTGCTCCCGTGTCGCGACCATCCCTGTCTCGCCATTCTCCCGTTTTGGGTGGAGGGGGCCATCTGCCCCGTCCCCGGTGGTATAGTCAGCCACAGGATCAGCATTCAAGGAGTCCATCGTGAAGAAGATCATTTACATCTTGCTGGGGCTGGCATTGGCCGCCCTGGTAGTCATCACAGCCCTGGTCAAGCTGATTGACCCCAATGAGTTCAAGCCACAACTGGTGGAGCAGGTACGCAAGAGCACAGGCCGCGAGTTGGTGATGGAGGGGGATATCGGCTGGCGTTTCTGGCCGAGTCTGGGTCTCTCCCTCGAGCGGGTGGCGCTTCGCAACCCGGCTGGTTTTGCCGAGCCGGATCTGGTGCGCTTCGAGCGGGGGGATGCCTCGGTCGCCGTGTTGCCCCTGCTCTCCCATCGACTGGACATTGGCGAGGTGACCCTGACCGGTGCCCATCTGTTTATCCAGACCCGGGCTGATGGCAGCTCAAACTTGAACGGTCTCATCAAGACGCCTGAGGCGGCAAAGGACAGCGAGCCCGCGCCAGGTGGCCAGAGCCAGCCCCCTGCGAGCAATGGCCAGACCTGGCAAATCACTTTGCAGGGGGTGGTGCTGGAGCAGGCAAGTGCTCTGGTGCAGGACGATCGCAACGGCACTCTCTCCAGGCTCGATCAGCTCGATCTCGCTCTCGGCCAGCTGACGCCGGGTCAGTGGGTGCCGGTGACCCTGGCCGCCAAGGGGGCGCAAGGCAAGCTTGCCTTCGATATCAAGGGGGAAGGAGAGGTCAAGCTGGCACAGGATGCGCAGGCCAGCGAGCTGAAAAACCTGAGTCTGAGCGGCAGCCTCAGCCAGCCGCAACAGCGGCTGGATAGCTTCTCGGTCAAGGTCGATCGGCTGGCACTGGGAGAGTGGAGCAGCCTCACCCTGAACCTGCAAGGCGCCCAGCTGGAAGGTGACCAACCGACTCTGGCCGGCTCGCTGGAGGGAACCCTCAAGGCGCGAGTAGACAAGGGTTTGCAACTGGTCGAAGTCTCGGATGCGAAGCTGGCGGCCAATCTGCAAGGTAAAGCACTGCCACGCCCGCAGATGAACCTCAAACTGGCAGGGTTTGCCCGCGCCGAGCTGGATCAGCAGAAGATCACCCTGAGCAAGCTGGTGATGAGCGCCGACGATGCCCTGCTCCGTGGTGAAGGGACGGTGCGACTCGGTGCCGTGCCCAAGATTGAATTTGATCTCAAGGGCGACAAGCTGGATCTCGACAGCTGGCTCGGCGAACCGGCAACGGTCAAGGCAGCCGCTCCGGCGCAGCCCGCTGCGGCTAAAGCGGATGATAAAGGCACAGTGCCCGCCAAGGCTGCCAAGGGGCTCTCGACGGTAGAACCGGACCTGAGCGCGCTCAAGGCATTCGATCTTGCAGGGCGCTTGCAGCTTGATAGCCTGCGGTTGAAGGGGCTGGACTTGAGCACCGTCGATCTGCAACTTGCCCTGGCCGGTAGCCAGCTCACCCTCAAGCAATTCAGTGCCGGTGTGGCCGGTGGTCAGGTGACCGCCGAGGGTTCAATAGATGCGCGTCAGCAACCAGCCCGTTATCAGGTACACAAACGGGTGCAAGGGGTGAATGTGCGCCCGCTGCTGCAAACCCTGGCCCAGAGCGATCTGCTGGAAGGCAAGGGGGATCTCGAGGTGCAGGTGCAGGGCACTGGACTGTCTGAGCAGGCGCTGCGCGACAAGATGCAGGGCAAGGTGAGCCTCAAGTTGAGCGATGGTGCCCTGCATGGCATCAACCTGGCCGAGATGATCCGCGAGGCGCGAGCCACTCTGACCGGCAAGGGGACAGATCAGGTCAAGGAGGCACGCAAGACCGACTTCAGCGCCCTCACCGCCAGCTTCCAGTTGGCGAACGGCGTGGCGCGCAGCGACGATATCCAGCTGTTCGCCCCGGCACTGCGAGTGCGGGGCCAGGGTCAGACGGCATTGGTGCCCCAAACCCTCGATTTTCTGTTCCTCACCTCCATAGTGGAGAGCAGCAAAGGCCAGGGGGGCAAGGGGGTGGATGAGCTGAAGGACATCACAATACCGGTACGCATCGGCGGCCACTGGCAGGCCCCTACCTATCGGCTGGATGTGAAAGAGTTGCTCACCAACAACAAGGTGCTGGAGGAGAAGGCCCGCAAGGAGGCCGAGCGCGGTCTCAAGAAGCTGTTGGGTGACAAGGCTGACAACGACGCTGTCAAAGGGGTGGCCGATCAGCTGCTCAAGGGGCTGTTCAAGTAGCAACTCCTTTCTTTTGTTGTCATTCAGAGCCCGCCCCGTGCGGGCTCTTTGCTGTCTGCCATGGTAGAAACGGGTCGCTGTCGGTTCGTTGGCTAGACCGAGTAATACCTCAATTTCCCTGTCGCAGCTCCTTTGCAGCACCATCACCCATACGTTGCTGACAGAAGACTTCTATCAGCAACTCACTCTCTAAAGGCATAAAAGACCTTGTGTTTTATCCGCGGCTTTTGAGGTAGCTCATTTTACGCCTTCGTCGTTTTCAAAGTGAATGAGCCGGGTGATTGTGCCCGATACCCGAGTTAACGACATCAGCCGTGGTGCTTTCATCGATACAGGGTTTACAGGCTTCACTGCTCAGCTTGAAGCCCAATAAGTGCGCCCGTTTTTCAGTGAATTGCCATGTAGATGAACGATGGGAGAGAGCTTTGGTTTTCAATGTGAAAAAGCCGATAGATGTAAAATCGCTGCTGTAACGATTCAGCTTGTTGTGTTTTACAATTTTTGAGATTGTCAGCCTTGGCTTGCTCGCCACAGGTGGCATCGTTAGCGAAACTCAAGGGTAAAAACGGAAAAAGTGCTACTGAAATCACACATTGAAAATCATTTTGTGAAAATCGTCTTTCATTGTGAAAGTATTAGGTTGCTGGGGCCGCACGCTATCAAGGAAGCAGCCAAACCCCCGTCACACAGCTGAAGTCATCCACATTCTGTGTGCCCTTATCAACCACTGGAGTTACTTGAGGACTACACCATGGATATCATTATTCATGCAGCGGAATGGTTCATTGGACTGTTCCATAAAGGAGGTGAGGTATTTGTCGGCATGATGACTGGCATTCTTCCCTTGCTCATATCCCTGATGATCGCAATGAATGCCTTGATTGCATTCATTGGTCAGGAGCGGGTGGAGCGCTTGGCCGCAAAAAGCGCTGGCAATCCCATTTCCAGATATTTGATACTGCCGGTCATTGGCACATTTGTTTTTATGAACCCGATGACCCTCAGTTTGGGACGCTTTCTGCCTGAACGATATAAACCATCTTATTATGCAGCAGCCTCCTACAGTTGCCATTCAATGAATGGTCTATTTCCTCATGTTAATCCTGGTGAGCTGTTCGTTTATCTGGGTATCGCAAGTGGGCTGACTCAGCTTGGTTTGCCATTGGCACCTTTGGCCATGAGTTATTTATTGGTTGGCATGATAAGTAATTTTTTCCGCGGCTGGGTAACAGATTTGACGACGGCATTTGTTGAGCGTCAGCAAGGGATTTATCTTAGTGGCGAAGTCAATATTAAAGTCACTGCTTAAGTTCACTCAGGAGTTTCATCATGGATAATGTACTCTATATAACAAAAGGCGCTTCGGGTTGGGGTGGTCCACTGATTGTGCCGATCAAGCCTGGCAATAAAATCCTGTATATCACGGCAGGTACCCGCCCCGATATTGTTGACAGAATGGTAGAGTTGTCCGGCATGGAGGCAGTGGATGGCTTCAAGTCTTCTGTGCCCGAGGAAGAGATCGCAGTCGTCATCATCGACTGTGGTGGTACGCTGCGGTGTGGTCTCTATCCTAAAAAGAAAATTCCTACTGTGAATATTCATTCCACCGGTAAAAGCGGGCCAATGGCACAGTTTATCGTTGAGGATATTTATGTTTCCGGAGTCACGCCTGATAATATCAGGTTGCAAAATGCCAGCGGGGATGTGTCTACAGAGGCAGCCCCACAGACCTTGGTTCAGAATGCAGACAAACCTCAATACGACAGTAGCAAAAAACTGAGTGAGCAAAGTGACAGCTTGCTTGCAAAAATAGGGATTGGCATGGGCGGGGTCATGGCAACCTTCTTTCAGGCTGGTCGGGAAACCATCAACACTGTCATCAACTCCATTATTCCCTTCATGGCATTTGTATCAATGTTGATTGGGGTAATACTGGCTTCTGGAATCGGTGATGTGATAGCGCATGCACTTATTCCGCTAGCTCAGAATCCGGTTGGTCTAATCATACTGGCACTTATTTGCTCTTTTCCGTTCCTCTCTCCCTTTCTTGGGCCAGGGGCCGTTATTGCACAAGTCATTGGTGTCTTGGTAGGAACCCAGATCGGTTTGGGTAACATACCGCCTCATCTGGCATTGCCCGCTCTGTTTGCTATCAACGCCCAGGCAGCTTGCGACTTCATACCGGTTGGGTTGAGCCTGGCAGAGGCAAAACCAGACACGGTACAGGTAGGTGTCCCATCGGTACTTTATTCCCGTTTTCTAACGGGAGCACCTACGGTTGCTTTTGCCTGGTTTATTTCATTTTTCATTTATCAGTAATCACGCTTGTAGAGAAGGACACAGACAATGCTCTATCGGACGCAAGTAACTCAGATTGGGAAATTCGCAACAGAATCACTCAATGAAAATATGATGATTATCTTCAATGACAATGCACCAAAGGATGTCGCTGACTATTGCTTCATTCATCCAGATGCCGAGTTGAATGGTGAGATTCTGGTAGGTGGAAAATTTTTATTAGGTGCAATCAGCTATCCCATTACGGCGGTTGGCTGTGTAGTAAGCCACAACCTTGATGCATTGGGTCATATTACCATTCGATTTGATGGCGCTTCAGAAGCTGAATATCCGGGGACTGTCCATGTCAATGGCACATGCCCAAAGGCTCTGGAGATTGGCACAGAAATCATATTTACATCGAATCACTGAAAACTCACACCCCCTCTACACATTATTGAGTTTGGTCGCTCTGATGTAGAGGAGGGTGAGATACAACCTTGGGAGAATAACATGTCTAAAGTAGCGCTGATAGTTGGTAGCGGTAAAAGCCTGGGCGCTTTTCTGGCCAAAGGGTTGGCTGATGATGGCTACCGTGTGGTCGTCGCCGATCTGGATGGCGATGCTGCCCGGAAAACAGCGGATGAAGTGGCTCATGATCATGGTGCAGAAAATGTCATGTCGATTCAGGCCAATGCCATTCAGGAAGAAGATGTCATCCGCATGGTAAACGCCATTGATGAGCGCTTCGGTCGTATCGATCTGCTGGTATACAATGCGGGAACGGCTACCGCCGCCAAGATCGACAGCTTTCCTCTCGCTGATTGGCATCGCTCACTGGATATCAACCTGACGGGTTATTTCCTTTGTGCAAAAGAAGTTGCGCGGATCATGATACGGGAGTCTCACGGTGGTCGTATCATCCAGATAAACTCCAAATCTGGCAAAGTGGGTTCCAAGCATAACTCGGCTTATTCAGCTGCAAAGTTTGGTGGTATAGGGCTGACGCAATCTCTGGCTCTGGATCTGGCAGAGCACAACATCACAGTGCATTCACTGATGTTGGGAAATTTGCTCAAGAGTCCCATGTTCCAATCGCTAAAACCCCAGTATGCGGTAAAGCTCGGCATTCCAGAGGATCAAGTGGAACAGGCTTATATCGACAAAGTTCCCCTCAAACGTGGCTGTGACTTTCAAGATGTACTCAATGTGTTGAAATTCTATGCCAGCGACAATGCTTCTTACTGTACTGGCCAGTCCATCAATATTACTGGTGGTCAGGTCATGTTTTAAGTCCATCATGGCTTGTCACCAGATATTTCGGCAGTGCATGAGGCACTGCCGTTTCACTTTGTTTTCGTCAGTGAGGTAACTAATGGATACGGTAAATGCCTTGATTTTTGTTGCATTGACTGCATGGGTTTTGCAAATGGTCTTGGGATTTTTCCAATTAAAATCTTTCAACCGTATGTTGCAGGAGCTGAGCCGAAAGGGAGTGGTCAGGATAGGCCGAACAGCTTCCCGTTGGCGGCCACGCACCCTGGTGGTACTCGTCCATGATGCAGAAGGCGTGATCCTTGATGCTCGCCTGATGAAAGGGATCAGCACCTTTACACGCCCCAAGCCACTAACCGCGTTGTTGCACGCCAGTTTGCCCCTGAGTGAGCAGGATGTGACTGGGTTATCTCCCTCCATCCGGGAGGCGATAGCGTGCGCTTTATCAACTAAGTGACGTTTTTCCTGTACATTTGTTTTCATTTTGAAAAAATGGAGGTAGATTCCTGAACTGGTCAGACTTTTAATCACTGTGAGAATCCTGAATGTCTATAGAAACTCGACGCGATATGCTGGTTCGTTATCTACGTGAAAATGGCAGAACGTCAGTGAAGGAGCTGGCTGACTATTTCAACATCACAGGAGCCACAGTTCGTAGCGATCTTCGCTTTCTGGAGCAGGCACAGCTGGTGATGAGGCGGTATGGCGGGGCGGAGGCATTCAATGGTGCCGCTCTGGAAGACCGTACCATGGACGAGAAAACCACGCTCAATTTGAACATCAAGCAGCGTATCGGGGCCAAGGCTGCCAGCCTTGTGCAAAATGGTGAGTCCATCGTGCTCGACAGTGGCAGTACCACCTTGCAGATGGTGCCCTGGCTGGCTGAACATGTCGGACTCAAGCTGATGACCAACAGCCTGCACATCATGAATGAAGCGGCAGCCCTTGAGAGCTCCCTGACATTGCTGATGCCAGGCGGCACCTATCGCAAACGCTCCGCTTCCTTTCATGGCAAGTCGGCCGAGCAGGCTTTTCGGGACTTCACCTTCGACAAACTCTTTATCGGTGCCGATGGTTTTGATGTTGAACAGGGGATCACCACCTTCAACGAGGCATATCAGGTGAGTCAGGCCATGTGCCAGTCAGCGAAAAAGATCATAGTGGTGACCGACTCCTGCAAATTTGGCCAGCGAACCCCCAACGTGGTCGTGCCGATCGACAAGATAGACATCATCATTACCGACCCCGGGATTAGTGATGCGGACCGTCAGGCACTGGAACGACAGGGTATCGAGATCTTGCTGGTTTGACGCCCGATCCAGGGCAATGGCCTCCAGAATATGCCTGAGAGGCAGGTATAGGCTCTCAGGGACGGAATCATGATTCCGTCTATTGGCCTGTGTGCGCTTCTGAAGAGATACCGCTTATGCTGCCGACTTTTATCGAGCTGGCCGCAGGGCGATAGGGCCAGATGCCACCGACCATCCCGGAAAGTACAAGGGGCGCTGAAGCGCCCCTTTTCATTGCTCCGGCCAAGCCTTGCGTCACTCCCCCAACAGCAGTTGCCAGACCGCCAGCACATGGCCTCGCTCGGTCAGCAACTGGTCGTCCCCCACCTTGCGGGAGATCTCCGAGAGATTGAGGCGATGGCCGAGGTTGCGGATCTCCAGATAGGCGTGTTTCAGCCCTTCCGCCTGCTCCAGGGTGAGCACTCCCGCCATCACGCACTCATCAAAGATACGCACGTTATCGGACCAGCGGGTCAGGGCCTCGGGTTCGCCGTTGGCGTGAGCCAGCACCAAATACTGGGCGATGAACTCGATATCCACCATGCCGCCGGGGGATTGCTTGAGATCGAACTCCCCCTCGCCGGCCTTGAGCAGGTGATCCCGCATCTTGTGGCGCATCTCGCGCACCTCTTTTGCGAGGATGGCGAGGTCTCGCTCCTTGGCCAGCACGGCGCGGCGGATCCTCCCAAACTCGGCGATGACGGTCTCATCGCCGTAGATGGGGCGGGCCCGCACCAGCGCCTGATGCTCCCAGGTCCAGGCCTCGCTGCGCTGATACTGCTCATAGGCGGTCAGCGACGAGACCAGCAGGCCCGAGTCGCCTGAGGGACGCAGTCGCATGTCGATGTCATAGAGGATGCCTGACGGAGTGCGGGTGCTGAACAAGTGCAGGATCCGCTGGGCGAGGCGCAGGTAGAACTGGCGGCTGTCGATGGGTTTGCGGCCGTCGGTATAGCTGTTGGGATCGCCGCCGTGCAGGAACACCAGATCGAGATCCGAGCCGTAGCCGAGCTCGATACCGCCCAGCTTGCCATAGGCCACCACGGCGAAACCGCGCTGGCCGGTCACAGTCACTTCGGGCGGCACCCCGTAGCGTTCGCTCATCTGGGTCCAGGCCTGATTGACCACCTCTTCGGTGATTGCCTCCGCCAGCCAGGTGAGGTGGTCGCTCACCTTCATCAGCGGCAGAGCGCCGGCGATGTCGGCCGCCACTATGCGCAAGAGCTGCACCTGCTTGAACTGGCGCAGCGCCTCCATCTGCTGCTCGACGTCCTCTTCGGGGATGCGCAGCAGGAACTGGCGCAGCTGGGGCTTGTACTGATCCAGCGGGGTCGGGTGGTAGAGGTGCTGGGGATCCAGCAGCTCATCCAGCAGTATGGGGTAGCGGGCCAGCTGCTCGCTCACCAGATGGCTGGCATCGCACAGCCGCACCAGCTGGCGCAGGGCGGCGGGGTTCTCCGCCAGCAGCTGCAGATAGGCGCTGCGGGTGAAGATGCGGGTCAGCAGCTCGCACACTCGCTCGAACAGGCGGGCAGGCTCACGGCTTGCCACCACCAGTCGCAGCAACTCAGGCATCAGCCAGTCCAGGGCGATGCGCCCCTGCGGGCCCACCTGGCGGCGCTTGTACTCCTCCTTGAAGCGCAGCAGGGCGGTGCAGAGCGGAACCGGATCCTGGACGCCCTGAGCGACGAGCAATGTCTCCAGCTCGGCAGCATCGAGCTCGGTGCGCCAGAGATCGAGCCAGAGTTGTTCCAGATGGGCGGGGGCCTCTTTCTCTTCGCCTACCACGGCGGCGAACTCCTGATGAACGGCGGCCATCTCCTCATCCAGATGGGCCATAAAGGCGCCCCAGTCCGTAAAACCCAGGGCGGTGAGCAGCCGCAACCGATCCCGCTCCTCGGTGGGCAGGGTCTGGGTCTGCTGATCGCCGATTTCCTGCAGAATGTTCTCGACCCGGCGCAGGAAGCGGTACGCCACCAGCAAGCGGTCGCAATGCTCTGCCTCGAGGGCGCCGCACTGGGCGATGGCGGCCAGCGCCTCGGGCAGGTGGCGCACCCGCAGCGCAGGCTCGCGACCGCCGCGAATAAGCTGCAGCGCCTGGGCGATAAACTCCACCTCGCGAATGCCGCCAGCCCCCAGCTTGATGTTGCCCTCCAGCCCTTTGCGGCGCACCTCGGCGGCGATCATCGCCTTCATCTGGCGCAGGCCGTCGATGACGCCGAAATCGATGTAGCGGCGAAACACGAAGGGGCGCAACATTTCGGCCAGCGCGACTGCGTGTTGGCACTGGGGGCCCAGCACCCGCGCCTTGACCATGGCGTAGCGCTCCCAGTTACGGCCGTGGTGCTGGTAATAATCCTCCATGGCGGCAAAGGAGATGGCGAGCGGGCCCGCATCGCCGAAGGGGCGCAGCCGCATGTCGACCCGGAATACCTGACCATCCTGGGTGGGCTGGTGGAGGGCATTGATCAGCCGCTGCCCCAGCTTGATGAAGAAGGGCTGGTTAGCGAGTTCGCGCCGTCCGCCGACCGTGTAGCCGTTCTCGGGGAAGGTGAAGATAAGATCGATATCCGAAGAAAAATTCAGCTCGCCGCCGCCGAGCTTGCCCATACCGAGGATCAGCAGCGGCTGCGGGTTGCCATCCCCGTCCATGGGGGTGCCCAGCTCGTTGCACTGCCTCTCGTAGAGCCAGTCGCGGGCGGAGCAAATCAGGGCATCCGCCAGCTTGGTGAGATGGATAAAGCTCTCTTCCACCGCCGAGTGCCCCAACAGCTCGCGCCAGGCGATCACCAGCATGCGGCTGCGGCGGAACTGGCGCAGGGTGCGCTTGAGCGCCTCTTCATCATCCACCTCGGCGAGCAGAGCGGTCAGATCGCGCTGATAGGCGGGCCAGCGTTCTGACCGCTCAAGATCCCCCGAGGCGAGGATCTGCGTCACCAGTTCGGGCTGCTTGATGAGCGAATCGGAGACAAAATCGGAGAGGCCAAGCAGGGTCAGCAGGGTCTGGCGAATCGCCTCGGGCAAGGCGCCATAATCGGGCGCCAGCTCGATCAGCCGTTGCCACTGGCGCTCGGCCTGATCCTGCAGCAAGGGCGGAAGAGAGGAGGGGAGGGAGAGAGAAGCAAAATGCTGGGCCACGGTTGCCGTCCTTGTGGTTAACGGGTCTGCAGAGTGAATGAAAATCCTGGCAGCCAATCTAGCACTGTCGCGCGGCTCGTCACAGTACGACAGAGGTCAATTAGACCAGGGGGGTCAGTGACCTGCCCCAAGGACAATCAAGTCGAGGACACCCTCATCAGGCACTGTCACGCCCCTGCGTCACAGCGCAGGGGCGTGCTGCATGAACCGGCGAGTGCCACGGGCCACCTGCGTGGCAGAGCTCAAGATCGCAGATAAATCTCGGGATCGTACTTTTCCATCAGGCTGGCAGGTTTGCGCGGCGGCTCGAAGCCAAAACCGGCATAGAGACCGTGGGCATCGGAGGTAGCGAGGGAGAGGCGGCGCAGTCCCTGCAATTGCGGGTGAGCCAGGATGGCCGCCACCAGCGCCTTGCTGTGGCCCCGGCCGCGATGGGCGGGCAGCACGAATACATCCGCCAGATAGCCGAAGGTGGCCCTGTCCGTGATGACCCGTGCGAAGGCCACCTGCTGGCCTGCCACGTAGCCACCGAAACAGAGGGAGTGGTTGATGGCTCTCTGTACCGTTGCCTGTGGAATGCCGAGGCACCAGTAGGCCTCCTCGGACAAAAATCGGTGGATCAGCGGCACGTCTAGCCGCCCCTTGTCATCGCTTATCTCCAGTTGGGAGTGATTTTGTGGCTGCTGCATCCTGGCTCCTTGCCGTCATATGAATAAGAAAGGCCCCTGACGGGGCCTTCCAGTTTACTCAAATCGCGGCATCAGGCCAGCAGCATGGCGGCGCCAACCAGCAGTCCCGCAAGGGCCAGAATGGGCAGCTTCAAGACGCGTAACAGATAGAAGCCGATGGCGGTGAGTGCGAGATCGCTCGGGGTCTGCACGGCGCCCAGCCATACCGGCTGGTAGAGGGCGGCCAGCAGCAGCCCCACCACGGCGGCGTTGATCCCTGTCACTGCACCTGCCAGCCGGGGGCGGGCCAGCCAGCTCTGCCAGCTTGGCCCCAGGGCCCACAGCAGCAGAAAGCCCGGCAGGAACAGCGCCAGGGTTGCCAGCAGGGCGCCAAGCAGTGGTGTCGCTGGCAGCAACTGGGCACCAAGGTAGCTTGCCAGCGTGAACATGGGGCCGGGCACCAGCTGGGCCAGACTGTAGCCGGTCAGGAACTGTTGTTGAGTGAGGGTATGGCCCACGCTCTCTTGCAACAGGGGCAGCACCACGTGGCCGCCACCGAATACCAGGCTGCCCGCCTGATAGAAATCGGCGACAAGGCGGCTGACGGAGCCGTGAGCCAGCAGTGGCAGGCCGATAAACAGCAGCGCAAACAGGATCAAGGCAGGCCAGTGGGGCGGGTGGGCGATAGGGGGGTGAGGCTGCGATGAGAGCGGCGTTGCCGGTTGCTGCGCACTGAACCGGGCACAGAGCAGGGCGGCGCCGAGCAAGAGGCCTAGCTGGGTCAAGAGCCCGGGTTGCCACCAGAGTACTGCGGCGGTGGCCACCATGACGCCTTGTTGCAACTGTGTCTTGCAGAACTGGCGGCTCATGGTGAGCACCGCATCCGCCACCACCACCAGTGCCAACAGCTTGAGGCCGTGCAGGGCGGCTTCCAGCCATACATTGGCGGTCAGCTGTCCCAGACCGATGGCGGCGGCCAGCAACAGCAGGAACGAGGGCAGGGTAAAGCCGACAAAGGCGGCCAGGGCCCCCGTCAGGCCGGCCCTGTGGCGCCCGATGGCAAAGCCGAGCTGGCTGGAAGCGGGGCCCGGCAGCAATTGGCACAGGGCCAGCAGCTGGGCAAACTCGGCCTGACTCAGCCAGCCCAGCCGCTCGACGAAGGTGCGCTGGAAATAGCCGATATGGGCGGCGGGCCCACCGAAGCTGACACAGCCCAGCCATAGAAATTGAATGAATACCTGCCCCATGTCGTCACTCCCTTGTTGTCCTTGTCGAGCCGGTTGGGATGATATGACAAAGCGGTGACTTTTTTATGACAAATCAGGGGGCTGATGGCAGGCAATGGTCACTCTGTCGGCTGGCCTGGTTGTGGCAGATAGCAACGACCGGCCAGCCAGCAGGCTATCGATTGGCGACTGGCATCGAAGTGAGGCTCTGGCAGATCGCGGGGATCACACCATACCCAGCCCTCGCATTTTTCCGGCTCCAGCAGTTGCGGCTCGCCTTCCACCCGGGCCAGCAGGGTGACGGAGATGTAGTGCAACCCGCTCTCGCGCCAGGTCTCCAGGTTGTTGGTGACGGCGATGACGCTGGGCGCCGTGATGACGAAGCCGGTCTCCTCCGCCACTTCCCTGATCGCCGCTGACTCGAAGCTCTCCCCCAGTTCCAGATGGCCGCCTGCGATGGACCAGTAGGGGGCATGGCTGCCCTTGCGCTTGCCAAGCAGCACCTGGCCCTGACTGTTGGTGAGGATAACGCCGACACCGACGCGGGGGTAGAGAGTGGACATATGCGAGGCTCCTTGCTGTGGTTATGTGGGGCAAACGAGTTGGTCAGGATAACACTGTCATCGACCACCGACGCGGGGGTAGAGAGCGGACATATGCGAGGCTCCTTGCTGAAACGGCGGATTGCACCATAAAAAAACGGGCCCACCTTAGGTCGGTTGGGCCCGTCATGCAAGTTGCTTGCTCTGTGATGGTCCAGTCCGGCGACTTAGTCCAGCTTGACCAGCATCTTGCCAGTATTGCGTCCTTCGAACAGACCGATGAAGGCCTGCGGCATGCTGGCCAGCCCCTGATAGATGGTTTCCTCGGCTTGCAGTGCACCGGCCTCGAATGCCGGGATCACCTCGGCCAGAAACTCGTCGTAGTGCTGCCAGTGTTCAAACACGATAAGCCCCTGCATGGTGAGGCGTTTGCGGATCACCTGAGAGAGGTTGCGCGGGCCGCTCGCCTCGCCCTTGCTGTTGTACTGCTCAATGAGTCCACACAGCACTATGCGACCGTGTACCGCCATGTTGTTGAGGGCTGCATCCAGCATGGCGCCGCCCACGTTCTCGAAGTAGACGTTGATGCCTTCCGGGGCGAGTCGCGTCAGCTCGGCGTCGAGATCCGGGGTTTCACGGTAGTTGATCACCTCGTCAGCCCCCAGCGTCTTGAGGTAGGCGACCTTGTCGGCCGAGCCTGTGGAGCCGATCACTCTGGCCCCCGCCCGCTTGGCGAGTTGCACCACCATGGATCCGACCGCGCCGGAGGCCGCCGACACCAGCACGGTTTCGCCGGCTTGCAGCTTGGCGATGCGGTTGAGCCCGACCCAGGCGGTCATGCCCGGCATGCCGAGGGCTCCCAAGAATAACTGGGCTGGCAGTGTTGTGTCGGGCAGGCGAGTCAGCTGATCGGCCTTGGCGACCAGTCTATCGCGCCAGCCCAGCATGCTGCTCACCCGATCACCAACAGCAAAGTCGGGATGGCGCGAGTCCTGCACAGTGCCGATGGCACCGCCATCGAGCGCACTTTGCAGGGCAAAGGGCGGTACATAGCTCTTGGCCTCTGTCATGCGACCGCGCATGTAGGGGTCCACTGACAGCCATTGGTTGGCGATCAGCACTTCCCCTTCCTGTAACTCGGGCAGCGCGACCTCGGCCTGGATGAAATCGTTCTGACTGGGCATACCGACCGGGCGGCGCAGCAGCTGGATTTGATGACTGAGCAGACTCATTATTTTTCCTCCAGTTCGATATCGTTTAGCCGCAGGTGGGTGACGACATTGCCCCGCATGGCATTTGAGAAGGGGCAGGTCTGGTGGGCCAGCCGCACTAGCTGCTCGGCCTGCGCCGTCTGTTCAGGCTGCGCTGCGGCGAGCGCCACGTCCAGCGTGATGGCAAAGTTGAAGCGGCCATCGGCCAGTGCCAGCAACTCGACGCTGGCCGTGACCGGCGCGCTGGTGATGGGCGTGCCGAGTTTCTGGGCCACGTGGATCAGGGCGTTGGAGAAACAGGCGGCGTAGCCAGCGGCCAGCAGTTGTTCCGGATTGTTGCCCTTGCCGTTGCCGCCGAGGGCGGTTGGCAGGGCCAGTGCCAGTTGCAGGCTGTTGTCCAGAGTGTGAACTTCGCCGTTGCGGCCCGCCTGGGCGATGGCCTGTGTGCGATAGAGTGTCTTCATGTCGGGTGCTCTGATTTGTTTTGTGTGCAAAGTAAAATCAGACTAGTCCTGAAAGCGAAGGTTGGCAACTGTTTTGTGTGCAAATCATTTTTTCCTCCACCTTGCTGGGGTATACTGGCCCCACTTGCCAACGAGGTGCCCCCATGAGTGAATTGAAAAAGCAGGTCTGTTTTGCCCTCTACAGCGCCTCCAACGCCGTGATGCGCGCCTATCGGCCGCTGCTGGACAAATTGGACCTGACCTATACCCAGTATCTGGTGATGTTGTCGCTGTGGGCGCGGGATGAGGTCAGCCTCAAGGAGATTGGTCAGGAGACTGGGCTGGATGCGGGCACTCTGACCCCCATCGTCAAGCGGCTGGAGAGCAAGGGTTGGCTGACCCGCACCGTCTCCAGCGAGGACGAGCGGCAAAAATGCATCTGCCTGACCGAAGCGGGGCGCCAGCTGCAACGGGAGGTCAAAGCGTGTTGCCTGGCAGACAACTTGCGCAATCAGGTGGATCTGGCCGATGCTGAACTGGCCCAGCTCAAGCAGCTCTGCGATCGCATTTCGGCGCAGCTGGGGCGCTGAGTTCGGCCGACCCATACAGCTGAGGATCCACCCCATGAAAATCCTGTTGCCCCTGTTTGCCCTGCTGCTGACCGCCTGCAGCACAGGTCCTCGCTCTCCTTCGATGGCGATCGATGATGCCGATGCCTGGCAGGCCATCTGCAAGGATGGCACCCGGGTACGTGCCGTGATCGAAGAGGGGATCTGCGCAGATCATAGAGGCGTTGCCATGTGGACGAATAAGCCAAGAGCGGCCCGGATGGCAGAGGAAGCCGCCAAATAGTGTGATCTCGGCGCCATAAAATGACACAACCGGCCCATTGGCCGGTTTTTTTTCGCGATCTCGCCTGCACTTTGCCACCTTGTTCATGGTGTGCTCACGCTTCTCTTCCCATACTGGCTCCACAGTTCCAAAAGAGGAGAGACAAGATGCAAACATCTTTGGTCGGGCTCTCCATTCTGTGGGGGCTAGCCAGTTTTGGTGTTCAGGGGGATTTCATCGAGAGCCGTGATTCCGTTGCGCCTTCCTGGCAAGCCGAGTCCAGAGTGGAGATGGAAGGTTATCTGATAGAGTCGCTGGGGGAAGATCGCTGGCTGTTCGACAATGGCAGCGAGAGTCTGCTGGTCTCCCTGCCCGAGGGGCAGTGGATATCGACCGGTGAGCGATTGCGGGTGAGCGGTGAGCCCCAGCAGGAGCAGGCTGGTTGGCTGCTGCAGGTGCAGGATGTCAGCCAGGTCGCGGTCTGATCAGACTCAGTATCAGGGCATTGAGTCGCGACATGAGCGAGTGCCAATAGATAGCAATCAATAAAGAGAGGAGGCCCCGGGGCCTCCTCTCTTCGTCAGGTGTCTCTCATGCTCCAATCCGCCTCACCTCGCGTATCGAGGTGGACACATGGCGGCAGGCTGATCCCTTACCCCAGATGGTTCAGCGGCAGTGCCGTCTTGTGCTTGATGCGGCGCAGCACAAAGCTGGAACGGACGCCGGTCACGCCCGGTATGTGGGTCAGCTTGTCCAGCAGGAAGTGCTGGTAGTGCTCCATGTCCCTCACCACTACCTTGAGCTGATAGTCGGCATCGTTGCCCGTGATGAGGTCGCACTCCAGCACTTCGGGCAGCTCCTTGATGGCCTTGTCGAAGTTCTCGAACCGTTCCGGCGTGTGTCTGTCCATGGAGATATGGATATAAGCGGTGAGGGTGAGCCCCAGCTGGCGGGCGTTGAGCAGGGTGACGTGGGTATCGATGAGACCGGCATCCTCCAGCGCCTTGACCCGGCGGGAGCAGGGGGAGGGGGAGAGCCCGACCAGCTCGGCCAGCTCCAGGTTGCTGATGCGGCCATTCTCCTGCATCAACTCCAGAATATGCCTGTCTATGCGATCAAGTTTCAGCATTCTCCGTTCCTCGTTGCAATTATTAATTCACTTTTCCTAGATTAAGGGTGAACTATTGCAAAAACAACTGGAAATACATGCTACTTCGCAACCACTCACCGCACCGGGAGGGATACTATGGTTGCATCTTCCGGTGGCAAGACAGATACCCAACCCGGTCTCTGTGGTGAAGGACCTTACCGGGTCACACACCCCATCAGCCGTCCGACCTTATCGGGAAACGACGGGCTGGAACGAGAGCACCTCCTCCCCGAAGGCAACAAAGCAGGCATCCCGGCGCCTGCTTTGTTGTTTCTGGCATTCGGCGATCACGGGGTCGGCGGCGTGATGCGGTAGAGGCAGCGGTGATCCCCGTCCAGCAGGTATTGTTCCCGCTCCACCCTGGCCGGTGCCAGCAACTGGCGAAACATCTCCAGCTCGCTGCGACAAAACCCCCGACAGGCCCGCGCCGCGGCGCAGATGGGGCAGTGGCTCTCCCATAGCAACCAGCTGCCGTCCTCCTCCTGGCGCATATCTGCCATATAGCCCTCGCGCGTGCGCTGCTCTTTCAACGTGGCCAGCCTGTCTGCCAGCGCAGGCTGAGTCAGCTGTGCCTGATAACGGCCCAGCTGTTGCTGCTCACGCTGCTGGATCAGTCGCTCCATGCCCACCTCGCCAAACAGCTGCTGGATATTGTCGATAAGCTGCAAGGTCAGTTCGCTGTGGGTATCGGGGAAGCGCTGCCAGGCCTGTTCGGTCAGATGCCACAGGCGCACGGGACGGCCACGGCCGCGCGCTTCATCGCTAAAACCCACCCAGCCGTCGGATTCCAGCGCGATCAGATGCTGGCGGGCGCCCATGGAGGTCATCTGCAACTGCTCCCCCAGCGCGGCTGCGCTCTGGGGGCCGTGACTCTTGAGCAGAAACAGTATCTTGTCGGTGCTGGCGTTCATTGAGGGCTTCCCGTTATCGGCAGGTGCGCCAAGGATCCAAGGTATCGGAGGAGGATCTTGTCAGTACGGATGTTCATGGGGTCATTATGGATAGCGGCCATTTTTAAATCAACAATTCACTTTACTTAATGATGCACCTTGCTCAGTATAAATAAATCAATAACTTTATTTAATGAGGCGGACATGGAAGGGATCAAGGGGCAGGCGACCCTCTGGGTATTGGTGATGACGGTGATACTGGCTATAGCGGGCTTCAGCCTGCCCTCGCCCGTGCTGGCGCCACTGATGCTGGATCCGGCGCAGGGCATGTTGACGCCACAGGCATCTGACTGGAGTCGCAAGGTGTGGCTGGGGGTCATTATGGGGCTCTACCCGCTGTTTCAGCTGGTGGGATCCCCCAGGCTGGGCAGACTCTCGGACCGCCACGGCCGTAAACCGATCCTGATGCTCTGTCTGATCGGCGTGCTGGCAGGGTATGCCCTGATGGCGTTGGGGATCGTCTGGCGATCCTTGCCACTGTTGTTGCTGAGTCGGGTGGTGGAGGGATTCTTCAATGGCAACATCGCCATCGTGCAGGCCATGGCGGCTGATATGAGCACCACTAAGACCAAGACCCGCAACTTCGCCTGGATCAACATAGGCATGAACCTGGGCTGGGTAGTAGGGCCGATGATAGGAGGTTATGCGGCCGTGGTATCGGGGGATTACAGTCTGGCCGCCTGGCTGGCGGTGGCCATGACCCTGGTCAACCTGTTGCTGGTGCTCTGGTTGTTGCCCAATAAGGCCCCGGTTTCTCCCAGCCAGCAGGCGCCGTCGCTCTCTTCTCGTCAGCTCTTGCTGCAACCGGCTCTGTTGCCCTATTTCGTGCTGACCCTGCTCAGCTACGGCGCTGTGCAGCTCTATTTCACCTATTTCAACGTCTGGCTGGTGGAACGGCTGGCCTGGGATCCGGCCCAGTTGGCGCAGGCCTCGGTACTGGTGAGCCTTCCGATGATGGCGGGCTCCTGGCTAGGTGCTAGGTTCGCTCACCACTGGCGCGGCAGCAGCCTGGGGGTCGTCGGTCATCTATTGATGGCGGCGGGCATGTTGCTCTTTATCCTGCCCAGCCACTGGTGGGGGTTGGCACTCACCTTCATTCCAGCAGGGATCGGCATGAGCCTGGGGGTGCTGGCCATTTCAGTGGCCATCTCCAATCGCAGCCATGCCGAGCAGCAGGGGCAGGCGATGGGGCTCTACCGTGGGCTGAATGTGGCCGGCTCAATCCTGGCGGTCGTAGTGGGTAGTCTGGCATTGCTGGCAGGGACAGAGTGGCCCTTCTATCTGGCTGCCCTCTCAGGTGTGATCTGTGCCATCGGTTTCTACGGTCTGCGCAAACGGGCCGATCGACGCCAGCGTCTGGCGAGCTGTGCCGAGCCGGGTTGAGGAGCCGTGGACGGGAGGGACTTGCCGTGTGCCCCGGTCAGATCACAGATTGGGGGCCCGGTCCCTGACAGGGCTTGCATCGGGGCGCCGGCTCTGGGACGGTAAGGCTCTTTGCTGATTTGTTTGAGGCTGGAGGAGCTATGAGTGAGTACAAGGCCATCGCACTGGACATGGATGGCACCCTGCTGACCCGGGATCACAAGATCTCGTCTGCGACCCGAGCGGCGCTGGCCCAGGCGCGGGCCCACGGCATCAAGGTGTTGCTGGTGACGGGTCGCCACTTCATGACGGCGCGCCCCTTCCATCACGAGCTGGCCCTCGATACCCCCATCATCTGCAGCAACGGCGCCTACCTCTATGATCCGGTGCAGGAGAGGATCCTGGCGGGGGATCCGCTGGCGGTGGCCCCGCTCACCGAGCTGTTGGCTCAGGTCGAGGCGCAGCAGATGGGGGCCCTGTTCCACCTTAGCGAAGGGATCGGCCATATCGGCTGCGAGGATCACATCACCCGGATGCGCCACTGGTCGGCAAACCAGCCGGATCATCTCAAGATCTCCCTGCTGCCTGCGGACGATCTGGCGAGCTGGCTGAAAAATCCGATCTGGAAGCTGGAGCTGTTCAACCAGGATCCTGCCCTGCTGCATCAGTTCATGGGGGAGGTGGTCGAGGCCATGCCCTTTACCCGTGACTGGGCGGCGCCTTATGCGGTGGAGCTGGTGCAACCGGGGTGCAGCAAGGGCAACCGGCTGGCCCTGTGGGCCGAGAGCGAGGGGATTGCGATGGAAAACGTGGTGGCGTTTGGTGACAACAACAACGACATCAGTATGTTCGAGCAGGTAGGGCTGGCGGTTGCCATGAGCAATGCCGCCGCCCATGTGCAGGCCCATGCCGACCTGGTGACCGCCGATCACAATGAAGACGGGATCGCACTGGCGCTGCAGCGCTGGGTGCTGCCCTCGTAAGGATCCGTGGCCAGAGGAAAGGGGCCATCTAGGCCGGGAAATAGCCCGGATGGCCTTTTCTTTTCGCATCCATGCCGAAAGAGAAGGGGATCGCCCGGGCCGGGAGGAGGTTCCGGCTGTACTCGGTGCAGCCCGAGTCTTAATTGCCGAAAGAGAACTGGATCACCCGGTCAGGGAAGCGGATCCGGTTGTAGTCTCGGCGCAGTCCCTCGTAATGACGGATGGCCCGCTCTCGTTTGGCGCGGTAGTAGTCGCGCTGCTTGCTGTCGTTTTCGTTGCGGATCTGGCGCTCCAGCTGTTCGATATCCCGTTCTGTCTGCTGCAAGTCGCTCTTGATCTCGCTGAGCTGCTTCTCCAGCAGGTACTCCTTGCGACCACGATCGTACTGGGTGAGGAAGCTGGCATCGTTGGGACAGACACCCAGATACTCATGACCTGACTTGGCCTTGCTGTAGGCCAGTTCAGGAATGCAGTAGAGCTCAAGCCCCTTGGCATAGCCCCGTTTCCACTCGGCTTCATCCACCTTGAGGCCGTACTCGCCACAGGTCGAGACATAGTCACGGGTTGCCTGACGGGTCTTGCCCTGCTCCCCATCCTGATAGCCCAGGTTGTACCAGCTCATGGCACGGCACTCCTCTTCCGACAGCGAGCTGCAACCGGCGAGCAGAAAAGGCAGGGTCAGCAACAGGATCTTGGGGGACATAAACGGGCTCCAGCGTGGATGATGGAGGCATTCTAGTGAGGATGCGGGGTCAGGACAAGGGAGGATCTCGGGTCTTGGCTGGTGCCGTTTTTTGACGTTTTTGTCACTATTTGCGACCGGCTGGGGCGGGAGGGGCGGTTCACTTTCCTTGTGGTCATGGGCGAGGTAAACTGCGCCATCTTTTAACTGGTGCGTAACAAAAACAATGAAAGTCCTGACCGTCGATTACCGCTCGCACGATGCGGCGCAGCGCTTCACCGAATCCCTGCGTACCACGGGCTTCGGGGTATTGACCCACCACCCCATCCCGAAAGAGCTGGTGCAGTCCATCTATGACAACTGGTATCGCTTCTTCATGAGCGAACAGAAGCAGGATTTCCTGTTCAACCGCGAGACCCAGGACGGCTACTTCCCGCCGTCTGTTTCCGAGGTGGCCAAGGGTCACAGCCAAAAGGACATCAAGGAGTACTTCCACCTCTATCCCTGGGGCCAGATGCCGGAAGCGCTCAGGGAGCAGGCGATGGAGTACTATCGCCTCGCCAACGATCTGGCCGCCGAGCTGCTGGGCTGGGTGGAGCAATACACCCCGAGCGACATCGCCGCTCACTACAGCTGCCCGCTATCTTCCATGATTGAAGAGAGCCAGAAGACACTGCTGCGGGTGCTACACTATCCGCCGTTCGACGGCACCGAAGCGCCGGGTGCCATCCGCGCCGCCGCCCACGAGGACATCAACCTGCTGACCATTCTGCCTGCCGCCAACGAGCCGGGCCTGCAGGTGAAGGGAGCCGATGGGGAGTGGATGGATGTGCCCTGCGATTTTGGCACCCTCATCATCAACATCGGTGACATGCTGCAGGAGGCCTCTCGCGGCTACTACCCCTCCACCACCCACCGCGTCATCAACCCGACCGGCGGCAGCGCCGCTAAGTCCCGCATCTCCCTGCCGCTGTTCCTTCACCCGCGGCCGGATGTGGTGCTCTCCGAGCGTCATACCGCCCACAGCTACCTGATGGAGCGACTGCGGGAACTGGGGGTTATCTAGGCGCTCAATGCGAGTCCATGACAGTCAAAACCGGAGCAAAAATGCTCCGGTTTTTATTTTTCGGCACGATAACGCGTAAAACTGAATATTATTAGGTAATGATGCCAATAAATCGTTTTTTAGCCCGATAAGCGGCGTTGTGATTGCGTGGCCTTGACCGTACTCTGAGCGCCGTTTTGGGCCCAGCTCGTGGGCACCTGTATTGGAGTTCTTATGAAGCAGTCCCAATGGTCATCCCGGCTTGGTTATATTCTGGCCGCCGCAGGCTCCGCCGTCGGTCTCGGCGCTATCTGGAAGTTTCCCTACGTGACCGCCGCCAATGGTGGCGGTGCCTTCCTGCTGGTCTTTTTGCTGTTCAGTTTCACCCTGGGGGTGGCGGTGCTGATGGGAGAGACACTGCTCGGCAGCATGAGCCGCCGTGGTGTGGTGGGGGCGTTTAGCGCCCTGATGGGCAAGCGCTGGCGCTGGGTCGGGGCCATGGGCCTGCTCTGCAGCCTGCTTATCTTCAGTTTCTACAGCGTGGTGGGCGGCTGGACCCTGGGCTACACCGGCATGGCGCTGGCCGGTAGCCTGCAGCATGGGGATGGCGCCGCCCTGACCGCCCGCTTCAACGACTATGTCGGCGATCCGCTCTGGCCCGTGTTGACCCACCTGCTGTTTGCCGCCCTCACCTGGTGGTTCGTGCAGGGGGGCGTGCAGCAGGGGGTGGAGCGTACTTTGCGCTGGATGATGCCGGCCCTGTTCATCATGATACTGCTGCTGGTGGCCTTCGGTCTTACCCTGCCCAATGCCATGGCCGGGGTACGCCACTTCCTGATGCCGGACTTCAGCAAGCTCGGCATGTCCGGCGTGCTCGATGCCATGGGGCTGGCCTTCTTCTCCCTCTCCATCGGACTCGGCATTCACACCACTTATGGTGCCTACTTGCCTTCCAGCGAAGGGGTAGGTCGTTCCAGCCTCTGGGTGGTACTGCTGGCGAGCCTCATCGCCGTACTGGCGGGCTTGATGATTTTCCCCGTGCTGGCGGCGACCGGCATAGATCCCGCCTCCGGCCCGGGTCTCACCTTCATGACGATGCCGGCGGTGTTCCAGCAGTTGCCGTTTGGTCAGGGACTGGCGGTGATCTTCTTCTCCCTGCTGGTGGTGGCGGCGCTCTCTTCGGCCATCTCGCTGCTGGAGCATCTGCAGTGCTTCATCTGCGAGAGTCTGGGCTGGTCACGCCGCGCGGCCTGCAGCCTCATTACTCTGCTGGTGATGGTGAACGGTATTCCCGTCAGCCTGTCGTTCGGCCCCTGGGCGGATGTGACCCTGTTTGGCAAGAACATCTTCGAGCTGCTGGATTTTGTCACCTCCAACCTGATGATGCCTATGTTCGGGCTGGCGCTCACCCTGTTGCTGGGGTGGAAGCTGGGTCAGCGAGCCTTGCCCCAGGGCTTGGCGCAGCACTGGCGGACCCTGGTGATGGGCTGCTGGCGCTGGCTGGCACCCTTATTGATCGGCGGGATCCTGTTGCGCGGCTTGATGTGAGGTTCGATCTTGATGGGGGGGCAGCATGCCCCTCCCACTTTTCAACCTGACCTTGTCGAGCGCGGACTGCCAACGGGCTATGACGGCATCATCCTGATCCCTGGAAAAGGCGAGGTAGAGCCATGACTCATGAAGCACTACCCCCCGAGTTTGTCACGCTGCGATGTGATAACCCTCGCTGTTCCAAGGTGGCATCCAGCATCATTTCGCCTACCGGAAATGCATCAATTTTGCCCAGCACCAAGCGTTGCAAGGCTTCCTCAACCGATTGGTAGCGCACCAGATTGGTATATCCCTCGCGGGTGAGTCGTTCGTCATCGGCATTACCGAGCACAACCCCGACCCTTGGCAAATGACGCAAGTCGTCGAGGCTCTTCAGTTTGTGTCTGGGTGACGGGGGCTGATAGATGATCACTTTGCTCCGAAACAGTGGTCCTACCCATTTAAAGAAGGGCTCTCTCTCGGGTGCCCACTGGGTAACAAACAGTGCATATCCCGGCTCCAGTCTGGTCAGTGCCAGGGCCCGTTTGAAGGGGTAAATCCGGATGGGATACGTTTCTCCCAGTTCATCTTGAATTTGCTGGAGCAGGCGAACGGCGAGCCCGTCGAGCTTGTCATCATGGTGATGAGTGAAGGGGACGAGTTCATGGCTGAGCAGGGTCAGCGAGGGTTGTGCCGACAGTGTCAGGCTGAGGCTGAAGAGTGCTCCGATGAGCAGAGTTCGTTTCATGCACTGTCCTGTTTCATATGCTGAATCAAGTGGCCGCAGGGGTGACATTATCATGGTCAACAGGGCATCCCTGATTGATAAATATAGGGTTTTCAATGGAAGTTGAAAATTTTTATTTCTCATTGTGTCAATTTTTCTTGCCATGGTTTAGGCTGTGGCTCCTTTTTGGCGTTCAGGTCATCCTATTCATGTCACCCGTTTTCGCGCTGTCAGGCCGATTTTGCAGCTCCCAGGAGAGGTGACCTTGCACGCGCAGTTTGTCTGAATGTTCATTGCAAAGGTCGCCGCCAGGCGGCCTTTTTTGTGGTTACCCGTTTGATGTTTACCCATGGAGTATCGATGTGATGTTGTGTTCCCCGGAGGTTGTATGAGCCAGGTTCAGTGGTCTTCCCGTCTCGGTCATGTGCTGGCGGCGGCCGGTACGGCGATCGGCCTTGGCGCCATCTGGAAGTTTCCCTATGTGACGGCCACCAATGGTGGCGGTGCCTTCCTGCTGGTGTTCCTGCTGTTCAGCTTCACCCTGGGGGTAGCCGTACTGGTAGGGGAGACATTGCTCGGCAGCCGCAGTCAGCGTGGTGTGCTCGGTGCCTTTCACAAGCTGGTTGGCCCGAACTGGCGCTGGATGGGCTACATGGGGATATTGTGCGGCTTCTTCATCTACAGCTTCTACAGTGTGGTGGGCGGCTGGACCGTGGGGTATGCGGCGCTGGCGGTGGCGGGCAAGCTCAACCTGAGCGAGGGCAGCGCCCTCACCGCCCTGTTCAACGGTTATGTCAGTGACCCCTGGTGGCCCGTGCTGACTCATCTGGTCTTTGCCGGACTGACCTGGTGGTTCGTGCAGGGTGGCATTCAGAAAGGGGTGGAGCGGGCACTGCGCTGGATGATGCCGGCGCTGTTCATCATGATGTTGCTGCTGGTGGGGGTGGGTCTCTCCATGCCGGGTTCCATGGCCGGGGTACGTCAGTTGCTGGTGCCGGACTTCTCCATGCTGACCGGCCAGAGCGTGCTGGATGCGCTGGGGCTGGCTTTCTTCTCCCTCTCCATTGGCCTCGGGGTGCATACCACCTATGGTGCCTACCTGCCGAGCAGCGAAGGTGTGCTGCGCTCCGGTGTCTGGGTGGTGACGCTGGCGAGCCTTATCTCCGTGCTGGCGGGTCTGATGATTTTCCCGGCGCTGGCCTCGACCGGTATCGATCCCACTGCCGGTCCCGGCCTCACCTTCATGACAATGCCCGCCGTGTTCAGTCATCTGCCGTTCGGTCAGGGACTGGGAGTGGTCTTCTTCCTGCTGCTGCTGGTGGCGGCACTCTCCTCCTCCATCTCCATGCTGGAGCATCTGGTGCGTTTCACCACGGAGGAGTGGGGCTGGTCACGGCGTGGTGCCTGCCGGGTGCTGACCCTGCTCATCATGGTGTCAGGTATTCCGGTCAGCCTCTCATTCGGCCTCTGGAGCGAGCTGACCCTGTTTGGCAAGACCATCTTCGACTTGCTCGATTATCTGACGTCCAACCTGATGATGCCGCTGTTCGGCCTGGTGCTGACTCTGCTGCTGGGCTGGCGACTGGGGGACACCATACTGCCCGCCGGTCTGTCACCCGTGCTGCGGCTCGGCCTGCTCTGGTGCTGGCGACTGGTCGCGCCGCTGCTGATCGCCGGTATTCTGGTGCGGGGCCTGTTTTAAGAGGGCTTCTTGCGAGGTCCGTCAGCCCGGCCATCACCGGGCTCAGTTGGGCGGGGAAGAGGATGACTTGGGGTGCAGGTGTGATCGGATCTGCAGCAAGGTCTTCTGGTACGCGTCGGCATGGTGCTCCATGAAGGTGACGCTGTGGGTCAGGCGCCGCTCCAGCCGATCAACCAGCAGTGCCACCTTGGGTGCCGGCATGCCGGCAGGCCAGCACAGCTGCAGCAACTCCAGCAGTTGCCAGGCATCCCCCGGCAGAGCCGGGAACTCTTCCTGCAGTGTCAGGGCGTATTGCACAGCGAGCTGATGCTGACCCGATACGCTGGCCCGTTGCCGCTCCTGACGCAGATAGGTCAGGCGCTGCTCACGGCGGTCCAGTTGCAGTTTCAGGTCGATGACCACCTGCTTGAACAGCTGCTGAAGCAGCGGTGATGGCGCTACTTTGGCCTGGTACTGGCCGAGTTTTGCCAGATAGCGCTGGGCATGGTGAGGCAGGCCGCAAAACTGGCTGACGGCAAAGCCGAGCAGCTGGGTGAGGTGGTTGTCTCGCGCCGTATCTGGCGGGTGTTTGGCCAGCAGCACTATGGCGTCATCGAAACGGTAATCCAGACCCAGCATAAGGGCCTGCAACAAGGCAGCCTCGTGGGCCCGCAGTGTGGTGGCCTTGCTGAGATAGTCAAACTCCTGTTGCAGGGCACTGATCCTGGCTGCCGTGGGGTAGTGCCAGAGCACGGCCAGACTGGCATTCAGGACGAAATTCTCGATAGACAGACGGAACTTGTGCTCGCTGAAAAAGCGCAGGCTGAGCGCGTTGGCCTGTTCGAGCGCCTTCCCTTCATCTTTCAGCAGCAGAGCCAGCAAGATGGCCGCCTGGCACCACTCGGGTGACCAGGACTGTTTTTGCAGCAGCTTGCCGAGTACTTCCCAGGCCGATTCCCACTGCGCTTCGTGCATCAGGCAGGCCAGCATCAGCTCCAGCTGGATTGTCGGCGGCAGCCGTTCCTGATTGTGGGTCAGGTCCTTGCGGGCGCTGTCCAGCTTGTTCAGCCCCAGCAGAGAGTGGATCAGCCCCTTGCGCGGCCACCAGGCGTCGTGTTCAGTGGTACACATGGCATAGTGCTGGGTAGCCTGGAAGTGATCCTTCTCCTGCAGCAACATATAACCCTTGACCCTGTCCAGCAGCGGGCCCAGCGCCTTGTTCTTCTGGTGCTGATAGAGCAGGTCTTCGCACAGGGAGCAGGCGAGGCGCCACTCCCTGAGCTTCATCGGTGCGGCCAAGTGGCGGGTCAGTCCGGTCAGCAACACCAGTTCGTGCAAGCAGCGCGTCAGCTGATCCGTGTTGAAGGGCATGGATAGACGCAGTGGAAAATAGAGCTCGGAAGGGGGGTAGTGGAGCAATTCATCGTCCCCATCCAGCAACAAGAGGACACAGCCAGGTTCGAGCAGGCCCAGATAGTGGGCCTCCTGCAGCAGGCGGATCCCCTCATGGGCCTGATGGCGATACTGGCGGCAGATGATGGCGTCGAACGGCTGCTGGCGCATCAGGGCGGGCAGTGTGGTGAGTTCTTTGCAATAGGTCAGTTGGGATGGCGTGACGCCATGGTCACTCAGTCCTTGGGAGAGGGCCGAGCTGAGCATGGCATCGTCTGCGATCAAAAGGATCTGCATCCTTGGCGCTCCCTTGCTGGTTCACGTTACGAAAAAGTATGGCATGGGATGGAGTCAAAAAGAGCTTTCACTATTGTCTGTAAACGGTACTCGGGTCAATACCCCGCCGGGGTCAAGGGGGTGGCGGATTGATCAGAAACACCACAGCTCCCCCATAGGCGGGGACCTGTGCCAATCTCGCTTCCCAGGCGGGATCCCACTCTCCCCCCTGCGCCAGACCCAGCTTGAATGGCAGTGTCAGCCGGTGCAGCGTCTGCAGATAGCGGGCATAGCCGGGTTCGGTATGACGGCCCCGATAGGTCTGCACCACCAGTTCGTCAACCACACCTGTCAGGGCGTTCAGCTCCCTGATGTCACCGGTGCGCGTCCAGTCCAGCAAGCCTGTGATGCTGATGGCGTAGCGAGCGGGCAACTGTTGTCGCAGCTGATGCAGGAAGTGCCCATAGTCGGCCAGCTGGTGGGTGCGGGCATCGAAATCTATCTGGACACCGCGCACTTCATTGCCTTTTCGCTGCCAGGCAGCCAGCTGGTTTTCCAGGTTCTGCAACAGGGTGTCATCCCAGTCGAGCCGCTCCACCCGATAGGCGAGCCACAGTTCGCCCACCGGCAGCTTGCTCGGCGCTATGCCCTGCCCCTGAAAGCGCAGGGGCAGGGCCGGGTCGAGGGGGCCTATTTCCCCTTGATGCAGATAGAGGCGATCTGCCTGCTGCAACACGGGTTGGGGTCTGACCCCGGCCCACAGCCAGAACTGGCGGTACTGGCTCGCCTCGACGGTTGCCCTGGCCTCGGTGCCGAGCAGCGTCAGCATCACCAGTAATATTTGAGCTGTTTTGCCCACTGGCTTGCCCCGTGTTGCTGCTTGAGGGTGTTGAACCAGGCCTTGCGCTGGCTGACGGGCAGATCCTGACTGCCGCAACCGTTGCTGCCGCTCGGGGCGTAGCAGTTGATGGCGCGATAGAGGGCGTAGGCCTTGTCGTCCTTGCCGGCTTTGGGATTGGCGATGACCTGCTGATACCAGTCGAGGCGGCTGCGCTGCTTGCCGGCAAACAGGTCCTGGCTCCCCGCCAGGGTATCGGCTCCCGGTCGATGGAGCAGGGGATCCCAATCCAGCCCTTGTGCCAGGAAAAGCTCGCCCAGGCAGTTGAGGGCTCTGGGCGTACCAGGCGCCTTGGAGAGGGTGGTGACCACCTCGGTCAGGGCCGGGCACTGATAACCCTGGCTGCCTTGCCAGTTGAACGGTGCCGCAGGGGGAGCGCCCGCCATATCTTGCAGGAAGCCCTGGTAGTCGCCATGGGTCAGCTGCTTGTAACTCAGGGTGTAACTGGCACGCTGACGCAGGGGCTCGGAGGCGGTTTCATCCCGGGCCATGCGGCGCAGCAGGGGTGCCGGTGCCACATACTCCAGCAGCGGGATGCGGTAGTGATCGCTCTTGATGGGGCTTTCCTTGGCAAACACCTGCTCCAGCTGGCCTGCCCGTTCCAGGGTCATGGCCAGGGCAAGCTGCAACAGCTGATCCTGCAAGAGGGTTGGCTGGTTGGCGAGCAGGGCGCGCCACTGCTGTTCGGCTTTGACCCACTGCTGCTGGGCGGCCAGTGCCATCCCTTTCAATACCTGCTGGCTGAAGGCCAGATTATTCAGGGGGCCGTTGGCCAGCGCAGGAGCGGCAGCGACCACGGCGGCATAATCCTTGGCGAGATAGTAGCGGCTGGACTGCTCCAGATAGGCCAGCCAGGGAGCGTGCCGGGCAAACTGGGGGGCCTGCTGGCCGATCTCGGCGGCGAGCAGCGGTTGCCACTCATCCCAGCTGTCATGGATCCGCAGCCGGCGCAGATCCTGCACCAGGGTCAGCATGGGCATGGTTGCCGAGCCTGTGAAGCCGGGTTGCATCAGCAGTTTGAGATCGATCTCGTTGACCAGATCCGGTGGGCTCTGCTGTTGGCTCGCCTGCAGATAGTGACTGGCCAGCAGCTCGTTATCCCCCTTGAACCAGGCAAGTCGACGCAACAAGCCGGTGGCGGAATCCAGATAGCGCCCCTGTGGGTAGCGGATACGGTAGTCGGTGATGAGCTGCTCGCAGCGCTGCAGCTGAGCTTGATCGATCCGGCTGCGGTCCAGGCTGCCCCAATCGTCGAAGGCGCTTTGCTGGGACTGGTTGAGGGCGACCCGGATCTTCATGTAGTCGGCCGTCTCCTTGAGCCAGGGCTGGTCCTGTTCGGCGAGGGCGGCAAACAGGGCGTCGGCTTGCGTAAACTCCCCCTGATAGAAGTGCTGGCTGGCGGTCAGGTAGTCGGCAAACCCCTTGGCGGCGGCGGACAGCGGCGCCGTCTTGCTTTCGCCCTGGGGCGTGCTTTCTGCCGCGTCCTGCGCCTGGCCGCACTGACCCAGCATGGCGAGCCGCTGGCTTGCCAGCTGGTTGCGATCGCCGGCGGTGAGGGCGGGCGTTTGCACCAGTGCCTGCAAGAAGGCCTCGGCAGAGACTGGATTGTTGCTGATGCAGCGCCCCTCGCTCCAGCTGCCGGCCCGGGTGATGGCCGCTTCAGTGGTGGCGGCCTCTATGCCGAGCGACGCGGCCAGCGCCAGCAGCGGATCCGGCCCAGCTGGCCCAGTGTCGCCAACGGCCGGGCTTATCAGCTCATCGACCCGGAATGGCAGAGGCAGCGCCCCGCCGGGCAGGGAGAAAGCCTGCTCATCGGCCAGCAGCAAGGCCAGATTGGTACGGGTGTCGTTATCGGGGGAGAGAAATGGCAGTCCGTTCAGATGGCACTGGGCTGCGGTCAGTTGCAGGGTGAGCGGCGTTTCGCAGCCATCCGGGCCACAGGCCAGCACAGGCAGGCTGCACAGCGCCAGCCACAGGGGAGTCAGTTTCATGAGGGCGGTTTCCGGCCAAGGGAGTCAAGAGAAGGGGATGGAGGCAAGCTACAAGATGTGAGGGCGCCTTTCAACTGACCATAGGGGGCGCCTGGATTGAGCAAAGGCGGTTTATTGCAGGCCGGGCCCACTGGCCGAGAAGGGGCAATCGCGCTGGTGGATCAGGCGGGAGCCCTGAGCGTCGCGTCCCTGCCAGCTGAGCGCAAGCTGGCCCAGACGACCCAGATGGCGCAACTCGAACTCATAACGCAGGCAGGGATTGTCGAGGGGCAGGGCCGTCATGCCATCCGGCAGCCGGTAGTGATAATTGAGCCGTGGCCCATCCTGCAACTGGCGACGATCGAGCCTTACTCCTGCTACCTGAGGGGAGGCGGCAACCAGATGGCGGCGCAGGCTCAAGGGGGCATCGATCGCCTTCTGGTAATGGAGGCCGTTCATGGCGGCCAGCTCCTCTTCCAGCCGTTGCAGCTCCCCCTCCAGCCCGCTCAGTGCCGTGCCCAGCTGTTGATGACCGGGCGCAGCGCAGCCCCCCAGCAGCAGGGTGACAAGCAGAAGCGAGACGCGGGTCGGGTGCATGGGCTCTCCTTTGGGCGCCCGGATCTGGGCGCCCTGGGCCGGATAATGGCTGACTGATGGTGGCTGACTATAGCAGGGGATTGGTGGGCGGCGCGGCGCGCAGCAGCTGTGCCAGTCGTTCCAGTCCCTCGGCGACACGGGCATCTGTGGCCGGTTGGCTCAGGCTCAGCCGTACCCCTTGCGGCGCCGCGAACTGGCCGGCGGCGAAGTGTTCTCCGCTCGCCACCCCGACGTCAAGGGCGTTGGCGGCCTCGGCGAATTCCTGACTGCGCCACGGCTCCGGCAATGGCAGCCAGGCGTGCATTGAGCCCGCCTGCCAGTGAGCCCCCGGCAACAGGTGGCGCAACAGCTCGCCGCGACGTGCCAGGATCTGCCGCTGCTGCTCGACCAATGGCATTATCTGGCGCTGGCTGACCAGCTTGCAGGCCAGCTCGATCAAGAGCGGGCTCACCATCCAGCTCGACAACCGCATCGCCTGGGCGAAGGCATTGCGCAGGGCGGGTGGTGCCAGCACGAAGCCGACCCTGAGCCCGCCACAGGCGATCTTGGCCAGGCTGCCCAGATAGATGACCCGCTCCGGCGCCAGGTTGACCAGGGGAGCCACCGGGATACTGGGCAGCAGGCCGTTGACGTCATCTTCGATGATCAGCAGGTCATGGTGGCGTGCGATGGCGACGACGGCCTCGCGCCGTGCCTGGCTCATGATGGCGGTGGTGGGGTTTTGCAGGGTCGGGGTGAGGTAGAGCAGCTTGGCCCGCCGCGTGCGGCAGGCAGCCTCCAGCGCGGCGGGGATCAACCCCTCCTCGTCCATCGCCAGCCCCACCACCTGGTTCTTCAGCTGGCGGGCATTGCCCAGCATGCCGGGGTAGCTGAGGCCTTCACATAAAATGGTCTCCCCCACGCAGCCGGTGGCCAGCAGAGAGAGCATGATGCCGTGCTGGGCGCCGTGGCTGAACAGCAGGCGATCCTCGCTGCCGTGCACCCCCTGCTCGGCCAGCCAGTCGATGAACAGCTGGCGCTGACCGGGCTGGCCCGCTTCCTTGTCGTAGCCGAGCAGGGCATTGAGATCCCCGTCGGCCACTTCCCCCAGCATGGGGCGAATGATGGCGGCCCTGTCCAGTTGCACTGGCAGGTTTTGCCACAGCTCGATGCGATGCCCCTCTTCCTTGCGGATCACCCACTCATTGGCCGGATCCGTGCCTGTCCCTTTGACCCAGGTGCCGTGTCCCACCTTGGCAGCCAGCAGGCCGCGCCGCTCCGCCTCGCCATAGGCACGGGTGATGGTACCGACGGTCACTCCCAGCTGATCTGCCAGGGCCCTGTGGGTCGGCAAGCGGGTCAGGGGTGGCAGGTCGCCACTGAGAATGGCCTGTTCTATGGCTTTCACCAGCTTGAGATAGAGGGGGCCATCGAAGGGGGCAAGGTCCGGGGTCCAAATTGTCATGGTGACAATAAATCCATTGATCCAAAATTGCCCTCAATATAGCGTGAAAGCCAACCTGTTCACAATCAAATACAGCACATTGTATCGATACAATGTAGCAATAAAGGAGTCACAAGATGACGATGGAATGGTATGTCACCCTGTTCGGCTTTGCCGTGCTCACCTGCGGTACGCCGGGCCCCAACAATCTGATGCTGACGGCATCTGGCGCCAACTTCGGGGTGCGCCGTACCCTGCCACACCTGACCGGCGTGGCCGTGGGTCAGCCCGTGTTGCAACTGGTCATGGCATTGGGGCTCTATCCCCTGTTCGAGAGCTGGCCTCTGCTGCGATTGGGGCTGCAGATCTTCGGCAGCCTCTATCTGCTGTGGCTGGCGTGGCGGATCGCCGTGGCCGGTGCCCCCGGTGATCCGGCCCGGCGTGCCCGTCCGTTGACCCTGCTGGAAGGGCTGGGCTTTCAGTTTCTCAATCCCAAGGCCTGGATGATGGCCATCTCCGCCATCAGTCTGTTCAGTCTGCCAGGTGCCAGTTACTGGCCTAGCCTGTGGGGGATCATGCTGGTGTTTCCGCTGGTGGGCTTCCCGGTCTGTTTTGTCTGGGTCTTGTTCGGTCACCAGTTGAGCAACTGGATCAGCACGGATCGGGGCTGGCGACGCCTCAATGGCTCCCTTGGTGTGCTGACGGCGCTTTGTGTGGTGATGCTCTGGTATTGAGCGCGTGCCGCTGGCAGGCAAGAAAGAGCCATTTCTGACTTGTCGCCACGGGGCTGGCTCTGCATATTAGAAGGCTTGCCGTATATCGGACGCTTTGTATCACCAAGAGGTTGAGATGGATCTGAACTGGTTGCTTCCCCTGGCGGGTTTTGCCCTCATTACCTGTGGCACGCCGGGCCCCAATAACATGCTGCTCACCAGTGCCGGTGCCGCCCAGGGATTTCGCCGCACTCTTCCCCTGCTGGTGGGGGTGGTGGGGGGGATCAACCTGATGATCTTGGCCACGGCGCTGGGGCTCGGGGTGATGTTTGAAAAGGTGCCGCTGCTGCATGACGGACTCAAGCTGATTGGCTCGGCCTATCTGCTCTGGCTGGCCTGGAAGGTGGCGACCGCCAGTGGCCCGGCCGAGGGCAACCGACCGCTCATTCCGGCCCATCAGGGCGCCATGCTGCAACTGCTCAACCCCAAGGCCTGGATGATGGCGCTCTCCGCCATCAGTGGCTTTACCCTGGCGGGGGAGGCTTACTGGCCCTCGGCCAGCTGGGTGCTCGGCATCTTTTTTGTGACCGGCCTGTATACCGGCGCCTTTTGGGTGCTGTTCGGTGCCCAGGTGCGCCGCCTCATCCGCACCGCCACAGGCTGGCGTCGTTTCAACCTTGGCATGGGGCTCGCCACGGCAGCCTGCGTGCTGATGATCTGGATTTAGGCGTCCAGGATCCCTTGACGTGTCGGCTCGGCCGCGACAGACGTCAACAGACCCTGGACCTTTGGCCTTACCTTCTGTCTTGTTGGCCCTTCGGGGCCTTTTTTATCTCGCTGGCAGCGCCGTACTGCACTGGCACTGCATTAAAGGAGTCCCCATGAAATGTATCGGTCTGCTGGGTGGCATGAGCTGGGAATCCACCGTCAGTTACTATCAGGCGTTCAACCAGGAGGTGCGGGCACGGCTCGGCGGCCTGCACTCGGCGCGGGTGCTGCTTAGCAGCGTCGACTTTGCCGAGATAGAGCGGCTGCAGCATGTCGGTGACTGGCCCGCGACCGCGCGCCTGCTGGCTGCCGAGGCGCGCAAGCTGCAGGCAGGCGGCGCCGATTTTCTGCTGATCGGCACCAACACAATGCACAAGGTGGCGCCCGAGATTGAGGCTGCCATCGATATTCCGCTGCTCCATATCGCCGATGCCACCGCTCGCCAGTTGCTGGCGGACGGGGTGCAAAGAGTCGGGCTGCTTGGCACCCGTTTCACCATGGAGCAGGATTTTTACAAGGGCCGCCTGCAAACCCTGTTCGGGCTTGAGGTGCTGGTGCCGCCAGCGGCGCAGCGTGAACGGGTGCATAGCATCATTTATGACGAGCTCTGTCTTGGCGAGATCCGTACGTCATCGCGGGCCGAGTATCTCGCCATCATCGCCGGGCTGGCCGAGGCGGGTGCCCAGGCCGTGATCCTGGGATGTACCGAGATTGCCTTGCTGGTGGGTGACTCAAAAGCAGCCGTTCCGCTCTATGACACCACTGCGATTCATGCCGAAGCGGCGGTGACACTGGCATTGCAGCCTGATTAACTGGTCAGATCTCACTATTCGTACTCGCTCCATACCCCTTGCCATAAAAGCGTGTAAAATTGCGCCCTGAATTTCCCGGCCAACTCGGTTGGCCGCGACTCCTTACACGCAAGGCTGACATTGTGACTGAAGTAGATAGATTCGCGGACATTCGCCCCTACCGCGATGAAGAAGTGCCGGCAGCCATAGAACGGCTGATCCAGGATGATGAATTTATCGGCGCCATCGCCAAGTATCGTTTCGGTTCCCTGATGAGCTGGCTGGGCTGGGCCATTCGCCCGCTGATCCGCCAATTCCTGCGCTACAAGTGGTCCAAGGTGACCACCATCCATCAGGTGCAGATGGGGGTGACCCGTTACATGTCCCGCATGATTGCCACCTCCACCAAGGGCGTGACCTTCTCCGGCCTCGAACACCTCAAGAAAGAGCAGGGTTACCTGTTTGTCTCCAACCACAGGGACATCGCCATGGATCCGGCGTTCGTCAACTGGGGGCTGCATACCCATGGTTTTGATACGGTGCGCATCGCCATCGGTGACAACCTGCTGCGCAAACCCTGCGCCACCGAGCTGATGAAGCTCAACAAGAGCTTCATCGTCAAGCGCTCCGCCAAGGGACCGCGGGAGATGATGAAGATGCTCGGCGAGCTGTCCGCCTATATCGGCCAGTCGGTGCACGAAGGCCACTCCATCTGGATCGCCCAGAAGGAAGGGCGCGCCAAGAATGGCGATGACAAGACGGATCCCGCCATCCTCAAGATGTTCTATGTGGACGGCAAGAAGCAGAAAATCGACTTCGTCGACTACATGCGCAGCCTCAACATAGTGCCGGTCAGCATCAGCTATGAGCTGGATCCCACCGACAAGGCCAAGGCGCGCGAGTTGTACGAGAAATCGGTCAACGGCAGCTACGAAAAAGGCGAGTTCGAGGATATCGAGAGCATCGTTGCCGGCATCGTCGGCCAGAAGGGGCGGGTACATGTCTCCTTCGGCGCCCCCATCAGCGAGGGTTTCAGCGATCCGGACGAGCTGGCTGCGCTGATCGACAAGGCAATCTGGGGCAATTATCGCCTCTTCCCGGGCAACTACCTGGCCGCAGATGTGTCCGGCAAGGCCAATACCATAGAGCAGGCGGCCTTCCTGACTCGTCAGTCAGAGGTGCCACAAGAGCACAAGGCCATCTGGCGCGCCATGTATGCCAAGCCGGTGGAAAACGCCCGCAAGGCTTGAATGACACCGGTTGTGTGAAAAAAACGGGAGCAGATGCTCCCGTTTTTGCGTCTGGTCAAAGTCGACGACGATGGAGTAGTGAATAATATTGTTTCAGCTGGTACGATCACCGGACGAATGCGTTTTCGTCTCTTGGCAAGCAGCGGATGAGTGTGTAACAGTGACCTCAGACGCTCGGCACGAGCAAATAGGCGCTTCCTGTCTGCATGGATTGCAGATGGTGCGACACAAGGACCTGAACAGGGTCCTTTTTCATTTTGCGGCAAAGATGCCGCCTGAATACACCTAAGGATCCGCTCGCCATGATCACCGGCAGTCTGAATACCCTGCAGCGAACGCCGCTGCCCGCCCAGCTGGCCCGCATCATGGCCGAGGTGGTGAAAAGCGTCGACCATTGGCTGAGTGCGCCGCTCGGCAAGACAGAGATCGACGGCCTCACGCTGTTCTGTCTGGTGAGCGAAGAGCTGACCGAGCCGGCAGCGGATCGCCGTGGCGAGTTTCATCAGCAGTATCTGGATATACAACTGCTGCTGCGCGGGGAAGAGTGGATAGGTGTCGGGCCTCACAGTTACGTCAATGACGGCGCCGATCATCCCCACCCCGATCTCTGGTTCGTCGACGACGAACAGACCAGTTATCTGGCGTTGCAGCCCGGTGATTTTGCCATCTTCTGGCCGGGAGAACTGCATCGCCCTCTCTGTACCCCCAACCAGCCGGCTCACGTGAAGAAGCTGGTGGTCAAGGTGCACAAGGATTTGCTGGCCGGCCTGTAGCCGTCAGCACGGCAGCTCAACGGGTGCGCGGCCCCCTCCGGGTTCACACCGACCCATGATGAATCGAGTGCACAGCGTCTTCGGGACCCGCACTTAACGTATTGAAAAATTGGGCGCACTTTCCTGCGACCATAAGCCCCCGGCAGGGGAATCCCATCCATTGTTGGATGACACGACACTGTCGGCATAAAGCCGAAGCACAGGAAGATGTAGAACATGAGCAAGTTGGTATTGATCCTTAACTGCGGTAGCTCTTCCCTGAAATTTGCCGTAATGGACGCCGAAACAGGTGAGGACATGCTGTCCGGCCTGGCCGAATGCTTCAATCTGGATGATGCACGTATCAAATGGAAACTCCACGGGGTCAAGGGCGAAGCCATGCTGGGAGCGGGTGCCGCTCACCAGGCCGCCCTCGACCACATAGTGGGCCACATCCTGCCTCAGGATCCGACCCTGGCCGAGCAGCTGGTGGCCATCGGCCATCGCATCGTGCACGGTGGCGAGCAGTTCTCCCGCTCCGTTCGCATCGATGATGGCGTGATCGCCGGCATCGAGGCCGCCATTCCGTTCGCCCCCCTGCACAACCCGGCGCACCTCATCGGCATTCGTGCCGCGCTCAAGGTCTTCCCGCAGCTTGCCGAGAAGAACGTGGCCGTGTTTGACACCGCCTTCCACCAGACGCTGCCGCAGGAAGCCTATCTCTACGCGCTGCCCTACAAGCTCTATAAAGAGAACGGCATCCGTCGTTATGGCGCTCACGGCACCTCTCACCGCTTCATTGCAGAAGAGACCGCCAAGGCGCTGGGCAAGCCGCTGGCCGAGCTCAACATCATCAACTGCCACCTGGGCAACGGTGCTTCCGTCTGCGCCATCAAGAACGGCGAGTCCGTCGATACGTCCATGGGCCTGACCCCGCTGGAAGGGCTGGCGATGGGCACCCGTTGCGGTGACATCGACCCCGCAGTCGTCTTCTTCATGCACGATCAGCTCGGTTACAGCGTGGACGAGATCAACCACACCCTTACCCGCGAATCCGGTCTGCTGGGTCTGACCGAGGTGAGCAGCGATTGCCGCTATGTCACCTCCAACTATGCGACCGACGCTGGCGCCAAGCGTGCGCTGGATGTCTTCACCTACAGAGTTGCCAAGTATGTTGGCGCTTACGCTGCTGCCATGGAGGGTCGCCTCGACGCTCTGGTGTTCACCGGCGGTATCGGTGAAAACGCCGCCATGGTGCGCGAGATGGTGCTGGATCGTCTGGCCCTGTTCGGCTTCAAGGTAGATAAAGAAGCCAACAATGCCGCCGTGCTCGGTGGAGAAGGCCCCATCACGGCTGAAGGCAGCCGTCTGGCGCTGGTGATGCCCACCAATGAAGAGCTGGTCATCGCCCGCGATGCCCTGAGTCTGGTCGGCTAACGCCCCTTGCTCCGATACAACGCCCGGCCTGCGCCGGGCGTTGTCGTTTCAGGCTTCCGGCTGAGCAAGTTGTCATTTGACATGGGGTGGCAGATACGTACCCTGACGGCTGTTTCACGCATTGGAGGTAGGGATGAAGGTGATATTTTTTAACTGGCTGGCGAGCATGGGTGTTGAAGTCAGCAACATGATGGCGCTGGTGATCGCCCTGGGCTTTATCGTCCTTACCTCGCTGATATTGCACGTATTGTTGCACCGGGTCCTGTTGGTGCGACTAGTGACAGTGCTTGCCAAGTCCAAACAGGTGTGGCTGCCTCCCCAGTTGCAACAGCGCCTGTTCTACCGGCTCGCCTTCGTATTGCAGGGAGCCGTTATGCTCGGTCAGGCGGAGATCTGGCTGCCGAGCAGCTCCGACAGTTTGCAGTTGATCGAGATGGTGACCCAGTTCTGGATCCTGCTGTTCCTGCTGCTGGCCCTGTTTGCCCTGCTCGACTGCATCTCGTCGGTGAGCCGTTACACCCGGCTCGGGCGAGACTTGCCCCTGCGCGGCATCTTCCAGGGGGTGAAGCTGGTGGCCAGCATACTGGTCGGCATCCTGATGATCGCCCTGCTGCTCGGCAAGTCACCGCTCTTCCTGTTCAGTGGCCTGGGTGCCATGACAGCCGTGCTGATGTTGGTGTTCAAGGACCCCATCCTCGGCTTGGTGGCGGGGATCCAGCTCTCCGCCAACCGCATGCTCAGCGTCGGCGACTGGTTGCAGATGGACAAGTACGGTGCCGACGGCGAGGTGACCGATATCGGCCTCACCACCGTCAAGGTGTCGAACTGGGACAAGACCATCACCACCATCCCCACCTATGCGCTCATCTCCGACTCCTTCAAGAACTGGCAGGGGATGACAGAATCCGGCGGCCGCCGCATCAAGCGCAGCGTCAATATCGACATGACCAGCGTGCGCTTCCTGACCGCGGATGAGCAGATGCAGCTCAAGCAGGCCCAGCTGCTGGCGCCCTACCTGGGCCGCAAGGAGCAGGAGTTGAGCGCCTATAACCAGCAGCTCAGCGATGCCCTCAGTTGCCCCATCAACGGGCGCCACCTTACCAATCTCGGGACCCTGCGCGCCTATCTGGACGCCTACCTGCGGGCCCATACCGGTATTCGCAAGGACATGACGCTGATGGTGCGCCAGCTGGCACCGACTACCGACGGTCTGCCGCTGGAAATTTACTGCTTCACCGCGACCACGGCCTGGGCGGATTACGAAGGGATCCAGGCCGATATTTTCGACCATATCTTCGCCATCATTGAGCAATTTCATCTGCGGTTGCATCAATCTCCCACAGGTTACGATATGCGTGCCTGGCAGAGGGGGCAAACGGAGTGAGGACACGGGTCGAGGTGGCAGGGGAAGCGCCATATTAATCATCGACCCGTATCCAGTTGTCAGTTGAAATTTGGTGTGCAGAGGAGAAAAATGGCGGCCTTCTCTTCGCGCCCCTGATCCCTCTTGAATCAGCTGTCAGCCCTGAGACGTCAATCAAGTCATCATCATGGGAAAGTTATGAAGCTCCTTCGCAATAGTGCGGCTGCTCTGTGCTGCAGCCTTGTTCTGGCCGCCGCGCCTGTGTTTGCCGTTCAATACGATCTGCCCGGGGCCAACAGCCGTCTGGTGGGCGAGAATATGGAATACGTGGTGCCGGCCGCAGAAAACGGTCAGCCGCTGGAGGCCGTGGCCGCCAAATTCCAGCTGGGGCTGACCAATATGCTCGAAGCCAACCCCAAGGCGGATCCCCTGCTGCTGCAGGCGGGCGAGACGCTGGTCATCCCCCATCAGCTGATACTGCCCGATGCCCCCCGCGAAGGCATAGTGCTAAACGTGGCAGAGATGCGCCTCTACTACTACCCGAAAGGCAAGAAGGTGGTGGAAGTGCTGCCCATCGGCATAGGCCAGCTCGGCACCGACACCCCGGAAAACTGGGTGACCAGCGTGCAGCGCAAGAAGGCCGGCCCGACCTGGACCCCTACGCCTAAGATGCACGCCGAGTATGCCGCCCGTGGCGAGAGCCTGCCGGCAGTCTGGCCAGCCGGCCCGGACAACCCCATGGGGCTGTTTGCGCTCTATATCGGCAAGATGTACGCCATCCACGGCACCAATGCCCAGTTCGGCATAGGCCTGCGGGTGAGCCACGGTTGCGTGCGGCTGCGTAACGAAGACATAGAGTACCTGTTCAAGCAGATCCCGGTCGGCACGCGGGTGCAGTTCGTCAACCAGCCCATCAAGGCCACCGTCGAGCCCGATGGCCGCCGTTATCTGGAAGTGCACCAGCCCCTGTCCCGCAGCGAAGCCGAGTTCAACTCCAGTCTGCCTGCTCCGCTGCCCATGACCCAGGCCGTGACCCGCTTTATCGCCCATGCCGACAGCGACTCCCAGCTGGTCAAGCAGGCGCTGGAGCAGCGCAGCGGCATGCCGATCGCCATCAATCGCTGATCCTGTCGTTCATCGTCTCAAGCCCCGATCTGTGGTCGGGGCTTTTTTTGCGCTCATGCCGCCTGGCGCCAGGGGACGAGGGGAGCAGACAAGCCCTTGCTGTCTCAGGATAAAATCCGGCTGATTACTCCCTGAGCGGTTCGTTAGTTAGAGATGAAACGTTTATATTGTGTTTTTTATTTGTTAAAAGTGGTTGAGGTCATGGGATCTGCTGATTAAGCTAGGGCGGTTTTTTAAGGAAGAGCCCGTCGTCAGAACGGGTACACACGTCACCTAATGGAGTTTTGAATGACAGCCAGCACCCCCATGCTTATCACCTTTCTGGTGTATATCCTCGGGATGGTCTTGATCGGTTTTATCGCCTATCGCGCCACCCGCAACTTTGACGACTACATTCTCGGCGGCCGCCGTATGGGGAGCTGGGTCACAGCCCTCTCCGCCGGGGCCTCCGACATGAGTGGCTGGCTCCTGATGGGCTTGCCGGGCGCCGTTTTCATCGGCGGTATTTCAGAGAGCTGGATCGCCATCGGCCTCACCATAGGGGCCTATCTCAACTGGCGCTGGGTGGCCGGTCGCTTGCGGGTTCACACCGAGAAGAACCGCAACGCCCTGACCCTGCCGGACTACTTTACCTACCGCTTCGAGGACAAGAGCCGGGTGCTGCGCATCCTCTCCGCCCTGGTGATACTGCTGTTCTTTACCATCTACTGCGCCTCCGGCGTGGTGGCCGGTGCCCGCCTGTTCGAGAGCACCTTCGGCATGAGCTATGAGACAGCCCTCTGGGTCGGCGCCGCGGCCACCATCACCTACACCTTCTTCGGCGGCTTCCTCGCGGTGAGCTGGACCGATACGGTGCAGGCGACCCTGATGATCTTCGCCCTGATCCTGACGCCGGTATTCGTCATCATCGCCGTTGGCGGCATCGACACCGCCATGGTGCAGGTGGCGGCGCAGAACGCCAGCAACCTCGACATGTTCAAGAACCTGGACTTCATCGCCATCATCTCGCTGATGGCCTGGGGCCTGGGCTACTTCGGCCAGCCCCACATACTGGCGCGCTTCATGGCGGCAGATTCTCACCACTCCATGGTCAGTGCCCGCCGCATCAGCATGACCTGGATGGTATTCTGCCTCGGCGGCGCCGTGGCCATCGGCTTCTTCGGCCTCTCCTACTTCTCCACCTTCACCGAGCAGGCCGCCGGTGTCACCGGCAATCCGGAGCGGGTCTTTATCGAGCTCTCCAAGATACTGTTCAACCCCTGGATTGCCGGCGTGCTGCTCTCCGCCATCCTGGCGGCCGTGATGAGCACGCTGAGCTGTCAGCTGCTGGTCTGTTCCAGCGCCATTACCGAAGATCTCTACAAGCCCTTCCTGCGCAAGAACGCCTCCCAGCAGGAGCTGGTGTGGGTGGGTCGCATGATGGTGCTGTTGATCTCTGTGGTCGCCATCGGTGTTGCCATGAATCCGGAGAACCGGGTACTGGGGCTGGTGAGCTACGCCTGGGCCGGCTTCGGTGCTGCCTTTGGTCCCGTTGTGCTGCTCTCCGTGCTCTGGTCGCGCATGACCCGCAACGGCGCCCTCGCGGGCATGCTGGTGGGTGCCATCACCGTCATCGTCTGGAAGCAGTTCGGCTGGCTGGGGCTGTATGAAATCATCCCGGGCTTCCTCTTCTCCACTCTGGCAATTGTGGTGTTCAGCTTGCTGGACAAGGCGCCCTCCAAGGCCATGGTGGATCGCTTCAACGAGGCCGAGCGCGAGTTTCAAACCCCGCCGCCCGCCAGCATGAGCGAGCCGGTCGCCGTCAACTGAGTCGGCCACCGCCAATAACAAAAAGCCCCGCGATGCGGGGCTTTTTCATGTGCGGCGACTTAGCCGGCGCACATCGGCGCGGGCCGCAGCACAGGTCTCTGTCAGCCAGCGGGCCCTGTCCTGATCGCTGGCCGTGTGCATGGGGCCCAGGTATTGGCGGTGGGTGAGCCGGATACCGCACAGCCCCAGTACCTGCTTGTCGAGGATGCGCGAGGCGGGATCCCCCAGCCACCAGCGGTAGTACCAGACAGGGCTGTCCATGGTAAGCAGCAGGCGCGCCGTCTTGCCTGCGAGCAGACGCAGGGGCTGGGCCTTGCCCTTGACATATTGAAAGGCAAAGCCGGATAGCAGGGTGCGATCCAGCAGACCCTTGAGACGGGCCGGCATGCTGCCCCACCAGAGGGGGGAGACGATCACCAGATGATTAGCGGCACTCAGGCTCTGCTGCAACGCCAGCAGATCCGACTCCAGCGGCGGCATAAGGTCATAGCCATGGCGCAAGTCCGGCTCGAAGGCCAGCTCCCCCAGGTGCAGCAGTGTGACTTCTGCGCCTGCCTCCTCGGCGCTGCGAGCATACTCGCGGGCCAGGGCATGGCAGAAGCTGTCGGGTTTGGGATTGCCGTTGATGACAAGCAGACGGGGTGGCATGGTCAGGGCTCCTGATGGGGTGAGCCCGCATTAGACCCTCTGTCCCATGGGACAGAGTCAAGGGGCACAGCGGCCCTCTTTGATGAGGTCGATGGTCAGGGCGACGGGGTTGCCATCGAAGGGCGCTTGCCAGGGCTTAGTCTGGCTGGAGGAGTGGCGTGCGGCAGGGATGCTGTTGCAGCAGCGCAGCACACTGGGTCAGGGCTTGATGCTGGCGCTGTAAACGGGCCTGCTCCGCGCCGATCTGCGCCAGCTTGTCGGCGATAAGCCGTTCCACCTTCTGCCAGGGAAATTGCGCCATGTCGGTCATGCCGGCCAGCAGGGGGGTGAGCTCACTCAGTTTGCAACCCAGCTGCTGGGCCTGGCGAATAAACCCGACCCACTCCAGATCTTCCGCACGGTAGACTCGATACTTGCCGCGCCGCCTGGGTTCGGGCAGCAGTTCCATCTGTTCGTAGAGGCGGATCGCCTTGGGAGTGGTGCCCGCCAGCCGGGCAAATTCGCCGATATACATATTGCTGCTCGCAAAGGTTGTTCGAGTAGGAGCTCACTATAGGTCAGTGGCGGGCGGGAGAGAATCCCCGTGGGGGAGGGCGCGCCCCATCGGCGCAGTGATTTGCGCAGCAGCGCTCCGTATGTGGCTTTCCCCATCGAATGCGAGGGCCTTGCCCTCGACGGGGTTTCGCCCGCCCTTCGGGCCTGGGCGAGTGACTTTGGAAAGACCCACTTTTTGTTGAACATAAGACCAAAGGTCTTCTCCCCCGGCAAGCCGTCCGCTTCGTGGATTCCCTCGCCTCCTTCATCGGGTCGGACAGATCGCCGCACACGGCACTTTGGCCTTCGCCATCCATGGCTTCGGCCAAAGCCCGCTTCGAACATCCCTGTTCTCGCGCCATATCGGGGTCGAGCAGTGCTCACCCTGATCCCATCTGGCCCATCTGCCATCTGCCACCTGCGGTTGCGCCGTCGTCCATGACGGCGCTCCTGACCCGCTAAACTCGGCTCGGCGGCTTGCAGGGGAAAACAATACCCTGCCTGTCTGCGGCGCAGTGAGGTGTGCCGCAGGGGCGGGATATGGCCTAGTTGACCCATGATGGGGCCACAACGGGCGCTGGTGGACTGGTGATCGCCGCTATAAGCAAATATTGGGTCATCATCGGAAAACCCATAAATTCAGCTTATGGTGGCTCTAGAACGCCAGACCGGGCCACCAGGGGGCCGAAAAGGGCCCCCCAAGGGGATTTGCCGATCATTTAGGAGGGTGGTGAATATCTCTTTTATCAGTCTGATGAGCGAAGCGTTATCAGACAATCGCGGCAGAATGATCGTTGGAAGGGCGCCTGATAATTATCCGGCTGCCTGTGTGCTGCTTGATTCGCGCCTGTTCGAATACGCTTCACTATTCGAACCTACGGGCTTTTTAATACGGTATTGGGAAGGGGGGAACCCCCTGCGCCAGCAAACGAAAATAGACCTGGCTGAGAGTTTGGATTGAGTTGGCCACGATAACGAAACTATTGTCGTAGTGGGTTAAAGCAAGACACCGGCTCGGGGCCGGTGTCAGGTGATAACGTGATCTGTACAAACTGTCTATAAGCACTCGAGGAGAAACTTATTGGGGTGCGGCCATACCTCCTCTTCCGGCTTGTCAAACTGCAGAAATTCTATCAAATCACGACCTTCCAGAATAAATGCTACCGTTACTCCGTTACAGGGGCTCGTGGGCTCAAGAATCACATGTCGATCTTTGATCGCCTTTTGTAGATCTTCAACAACGTAACCAATATGAGGTTGTGTCCGGATTATCTCTGGGAGAGGGCTGTCCTTATCAAACTCCATCCACTCCATCGCATATGGTGATTCAAAATACCCTGTAGCATGCATTTTCAAACTAGGGTTGTAGGTTTCTGCTGGCAGCCCTGAAGTAACCGGAATTCCTACGTGATGGAAGGTAAGCTTCTGATGAGTAGGTTTATTCATTTAAAATCCTGAAAAAGTAATTTTTTATAGCCTTGGAGGCTACATGTAGGAATAAATTCTTACACTTCTGGGAGCCTCACTATTTTCAGAGACTATCACACAATGCAGTGGACATACAAATCCGGCACTCGATTATAAAGACCCTCGGATTACGCTGGCGCTTTCCCAGTATTGTGTTTATGTTGATGCCAACAGGAGGAAATCTCTAATCTGTGGCTGGTAAGAGGCTGACCTGAGAAGCATATGCAGTCGGAGTACCAATGAAAATCGTAAATAGTGACGGATACCCTAAAGCTATGAATGTAAAAAGAGATCTGTGTGTATGAACTAAACCGATAGTGTTATCCACGAAAAAATATACTTGCAATGATATATATTTTTCGGAGGTAGATAAACACCATCGGAGTTTAATAACTAAGTACACATTTCAATAGCACTATTAAATAATATGAAAACCAACTTGAATAACATGAGTAGGTTTAATATATTACGCTGTTTTTATGTCATGTAATAGCTATGTTTATTTGTAGGAGCTGAAAATAGTTGCACCAATGTCTGATATAACCTTATCTCTTTCGCTCATTGAGGAACCGTCCTTCCGTACGTACATTGCAATAACCAGTGGCTGCCTGTTTTCAGACCAAACAATTGAGATTATTCCTCGTACACCATAGTCACTGGCACCAGAGCGATCTGCAATGAACCAGCCATCAGGTAGGGATGCTCTGAGTAAGTCATCAGCAACTTTGTTCCCTTCCATCCATTTTTTGAGTTGAGTTCTAGATTTTTCTGATAATACATCTTGTAATAAAATTCTATATAGGCTTTGTGCCATTGCATCTGTAGTTGTAGTATCTCTGATATCATATTCAATGTTTTTTGTTAAATCAGGTTCGTAGCGATCCGAGCGTAGAGCGTTATCGCCGATAGAACGCATGAATGCAGTTAATCCATCCGGTCCCCCGACCGAAGAAATGGCGTAGTTTGCAGCAGTGTTGTCACTATATGTCAAAGTGGCTTCGCATGCATCTCTTAGAGTAAGCTTCTTGCCAATTAGTTTTTCTGTAACCGGGGAATAAGTGACAATATCTTTTTTCTTTAGCTCTATAAAGTCATCGAGTGCAAGTTGACCTTTGTCAACCTTTGCAAGTACATTTGCACAGGCCAACGCTTTAATTGTACTATTGAAGTGAAATCGCTTTTCACCATGTACGGACTCTCTCTTTCCTGATTTTGTGTCAAAAACAGTAACTCCAATACTCCAACCCTGATTCTCATACGAATTTACTTTATCGCTCAGAGTAGAAGCAAATACACTCGAAGGAAAAATAAAGTTTGATAGCAGCAATGATGAGAGTAAAAACTTCTTCTTTATTAAAAAAACGTTGTTCATAAAATTTCCTTTTTACTTTATTTTAAATGATATTGTTACATGGCTAACTTTATAAAAAAGCAAGCTTTGCGGTAACTACGATGATATCATTGTTTATTGTTTTGTAAGTTTTTCAATCATTGTTAAAAAATAAACTTGATAAATATGTTTTCATTAAGCCATGCAAAAAGCATGGTATGTTTGATTATGTTCATGAGGAAAAAGTACAGAGGTTTTGTGAAGTCTATATGAAGTGATCGATGTTTGCGGGGGTTAAGGTTGATATTTTGAATATCGCAGCTCTTAAGCTGTATGGCAATCCCCCGCGTGGTTTCTTAAATCCATGTGGTTTGCATGGAACTCTATGATCTGTTTATTGAGGTTTTGCCCCTCATAACGGGCGCCACTGGCGCTGGGCACTTCATAGGCGAGCACCTGTTGCTGGCTATCCCCTTCGCTCAGGTTGATCACGGCGGCGGGCAGCTTGGCATCGTTATAGAAGTAGGTGGAGAGAGTGACCTTGTTGCCGCACTTGTAATCGACCGGCGTCGTGACCATCAGCTGGCCACCTTTTATCTGCAACTCAGTGATCCGCTGCTGGTAGTTCTCCTCCACGCATTGGCGCAGATCCTTGGCCTTCCAGCAGTCGTTGCGACCCTTGATCCAGCCGCGCTGCATGGCCTTCTGTGTTTTGAGCTGTTCGGGGGAGAGGTTGGCGAGCGCCTTGGGATAGAGGGTGGCCAGCTCGTTATCCAGCGCCGCCAGCGCGGCATCCTTGCAGATCAGGGTTTCGGCCGCGCCTGCTGCCTTGGCACAATCAAAGGAAGGGGTGGCAGCACAGGCCAGCAGAGGGGTAAAGAGAAGGGGGCCAAGCAGCAGTTTGTTCATCGGGAAGATTCCAGCAAAAAGAGTGGGATGCCCGGCTACTACAGCACAATGTAGCAGGGCCGCCGAGCGCTTTTTGCGCCGGGCGGCCCTGAACAAGGCAAGGGGTTCAGGCCAGCGCCAGTTGCTGGCGGGCGCGCCACAGCCGCTCGTGGAAGAAGAAGACAACAGTGTTGATGGCGGGCTCTATGATGGCCATCACGCCGCCGGTGAGCAGTTCGCCGCTCAGCAGGAAGGCGACGGCAAACGCCACGCTGAAGTGTACCAGGGCGAAGCTGCTGGTCTTGGCCTGCAGGCTGTGACTGGGCTTGAACTTGTGCCAGCCCAGATCATGAAAGTAGAAGGCGACCGTGTTGACGGCGGGCTCTATCAGGGCGATCAGGCTGGCGGTCAGCAGCTCACCAGTCAGCAGGTAAGCCACGGTAAAGGCGACACCGAAGTGCAAGATGGCAAAGCTGATGGTCTTTTTCATGATGGTGACTCCCTCTGGTGATGACAGCAGTATCCGCCACAATTGCATTAAATGAAAACTATTCTCATCTAATGGTTGGATAGGGAGAACCTATCAAGGGTGATGGCTCTGCCAGTCGCCCAGTCATGAATATCCCGTCCCGGAATGACAAAAAGCCCCGAAAGGGGCTTTTTGTTTCAAGAGTCAGGGCTGGCCTCAGGCTTCCGTTTTGCTTAACCATTCCACCTTGTACTTGGCGCCAGCCCCCTGTGCCAGCTTGGCGCACAAGGGTTTGAGGAAGGCTTCTATCTGCTCGTCCAGCATCCAGGGGGGGCTGATAATGAGCATGCCAGAGCCGTTCATGCCCCAGTCGGCGGTCTGTTCGGCCACTTCCAGCTCGGCCACCAAGACGTTGCCGAAGTTTTCCCGTTTGATGGCGCGCAGCATGTCGCGGGATTTGTCCGCTTCCTGCCCCAGGATCGGATACCAGAGGGTGTAGATGCCGGTCGCCCAGCGCTTCTGTGCCTTTTTCAGGGTATCGACCACGGCGAAGTAATCTTCCTTCAGCTCATAGGGCGGATCGATCAGCACAAGTCCGCGGCGCGGGGTCGGCGGCAGCAGAGCCACCAGCCCTTCGAAGCCGTCACGGTGGTGCACGACGACTCTGGGGTCATAGCCCATGTTGGCGCGCAGGTCTTCCACCTCGTTGTTGTGCAGCTCCATCAGGGCCAGCTTGTCCTGCTCGCGGGCGAGACGGCGCGACAGCTCGGGGGAGCCAGGGTAGTAGTGCAGCTCACCGCCCTGATTCATCTCGTCGATGACGCCAAGATAGGGGGCCATGGCGGGCCATTGGGCCCGCTCATCCCACAACCGGCCTATGCCGTCGGCATACTCGGCCTTCTTCTGGGACCAGTCGCCGCGCAGGTCGTAGAGACCGCCGCCGGCATGGGTGTCCAGCACTATGAAGGGCTTATCCTTCTTCTTGAGGGACTCGATGATCAGGGCCTGAACGGCATGTTTCAGGACGTCGGCATGGTTGCCGGCGTGAAAAGCGTGGCGATAACTCAGCATGTCAGATCTCTGAGGGGGCCCTGCTGGGCACCCAGTAACGATAAATAGTTCAACAGATTGCGGCCCTTGCCGCGAAACAGGGTGAGGCCGCGCAGTGTCTGCAGCAGGACCCCTTGTTGCAAGCGCTCCAGCTCCAGCTCATGGGCCAGCATGGCCTGGTATTCCTGCTCATCGAGTCGCGATTTTGCGTTCTGGCGCAGGGCGCGCCAGGGAGCCAATACCGCTTCTGTCTGCACCAGTGCCGGCTGCAGATCGGTCAAGTCGACGGTTATGCCTGTCTGATCCAGTCGATGCAGAAGCAGGGCCAGGTTGACGTTGCCCCCTTGTGCCTGCACCGTGAGCCAGTCCTGGCTGCGCTCGCCATAGACCTTGCCGCTCCAGTGCCAGAAGCCGATGGGCGTCGGCAATTCGTGTACGGCGACCCGCTCGGTCGCTATCAGCGGGTCATCATGCAAGGAAGGTCTGCTCCATGGTTTCCAGCTCTTCAGAGAGGCTCATCCACTCCAGCTCGACACCATCCAGCTCTTCCTTGATGGGCCCCTGGGATTTGAGCAGCTCAGAGAGCTTGTTCTTGGCCGCCTCTTCATAGATGGCGGGGTCGGCCAGTTGCTCTTCCACGGCCGCCAATCTGGTTTGCAATTTCGCCATGCTGGCTTCCAGCTTCTCCAGCTTCTGGCGCAGGGGGCGGGTCTGCTGGCGGAATTCCGCCTCGCGCCGCTTCTGATCCTTGCGCGCTAGCGCCGAGTTGGCGGAGATGATGCCGTCGCTGGGCTTGGCGTTGGCCTCTTTCTCCTGCTCGCCGAGCCACTTGTGGTAGTCGTCCAGATCGCCGTCGAAGGCTTCGACCCGGCCACCGTGCACCAGATAGAAGTCATCCGTGGTGGTGCGCAGCAGGTGCCGGTCGTGAGAGACCACCACCATGGCGCCCTCGAAGCCTTGCAGCGCCATGGTCAGGGCGTGGCGCATCTCCAGATCCAGGTGGTTGGTCGGTTCATCCAGCAGCAGGAGGTTCGGTTTTTGCCAGGTGACGAGTGCCAGTACCAGCCGTGCCTTTTCGCCGCCGGAGAAGGGAGCCACCTTGTCGAGCGCCTTGTCACCGTGAAAACCAAAACTGCCCAGATAGTTGCGCAGCTCCTGCTCGGACTTGTCCGGCGCGAGGCGGGCCAGGTGATCGAGCGGGGTATCGTCTAGGCGCAGTGTTTCGAGCTGATGCTGGGCGAAGTAGCCGATGCTGACACCCGCGCTCACCTCCAGCTTGCCCGACAGGGGCGGATTGGTGCCCGACAGCATCTTGATGAAGGTGGACTTGCCGGCGCCGTTGCGACCGAGCAGGCCGATGCGTGAACCCGGCACCAGGTTCATCTTTATCTTCTCCAGGATCACCTTGTCGCCGTAACCGGCGCTGAGGTTCTCCATGGCGATGAGCGGGGTCGGCAGAGCCGATGGCTCGCGAAACTCGAAACTGAATTCGGAATCGGCGTGGGCGGGCAGGAGTTTCTCCATCCGCTCCATGGCTTTGAGGCGACTCTGGGCCTGACGGGCCTTGGAGGCCTTGTAGCGGAAGCGGTCCACATAGGCCTGCATGTGGGACACCTCCCGCTGCTGCTTCTCGTACATGGACTGCTGCTGGGCCAGCTGCTCGGCGCGCTGCAGTTCGAAGTCGGAGTAGCCGCCCGTGTATTCGTTGAGCTTGCCGTTCTCGATATGGATGATGCGGCTGATGACCGAATCGAGGAAGTCGCGGTCGTGCGAAATCAGCACGAGCGTGCCCTGATAGCCCTTGAGCCACTTCTCCAGCCAGATGACGGCATCGAGATCCAGGTGGTTGGTCGGTTCATCGAGCAGCAGCAGGTCGGAGCGGCAGAGCAGGGCCTGGGCCAGGTTCAGACGCATGCGCCAGCCACCGGAGAAGCTGCGTACCGGCGAGCCGAGTTGCTCGTCGCCAAAACCCAGGCCGTGCAGCAGCTCGGCGGCGCGGGCCCGAATGCTGTAAGCGCCTATGGTATCGAGCTTGCCGTGCAGCTCGGCCACCAGTATGCCGTTGTCATCCAGCTCGGCCTGGGCCAGCTGGGCTTCCAGTGAGCGGAACTCCTTGTCGCCGTCGATCACGTAGTCCAGCGCAGAGCAGTCAAGGGCCGGTGTCTCCTGGGCCACACCGGCAATCTGCCAGCCGGCGGGCAGGCTGAAGCTGCCGCTGTCGATGGCCAGCTCGCCCCGTACCAGTGCAAAAAAGGTGGACTTGCCACTGCCATTTTTACCCACCAGGCCCACCTTGTGGCCCGGGTGAATGGTGGCGGAAGCGTTGTCCAGCAGCTTGCGGCCGCCGCGGATCAGTTCGATTTGACTGGCAACTATCATGGGTGGGGTCTGCTTGCTCAAAATGGAGGAGAAAATCTGGCGCGGATCTTACGTGAAATGGCGCAGATTTGCACTTGGGCTAAGGACGGGCGACTGGCTGGCGTGGTAAAAAGATGCCATAACAGAGAAACCAGTTGGGTTACGGGAGGTTAGCATGCTTATCAAGGACATCATGACGACCCGGGTCGCCACTGTCTCCATGGACGATCGGCTCAGTGTCATCAAGGATATCTTCGAGCAGGCCCGCTTTCGCCATCTGCTGGTGCTGGAAGAGGATCAACTGGTGGGAGTCATCTCGGACAGGGATCTGTTCCGCGCCATCAGCCCCTATCTGGGCTCCGAGGCCGAGATGAGCCGCGACACCGAGACCCTCAACCGGCGGGCTCACCAGATCATGAGTCGCCAGCCCGTCACCATTGCCTCCCACCTGCCGGTCCGTGACGGCGTCAAGCTGATGCTGAAGAAGGGGGTCTCCTGCCTGCCGGTGCTGGAAAATGGCGCCCTGGTCGGCATCATCAGCTGGAAGGATCTGCTGCGCGCTGCCCTCGAGGATGATGGCTTCTAACCCGCTGCGTTACTTCATGAAAAAGGGCTCCGTGGAGCCCTTTTTGGTGTGGTGAAGCCAGTGTTCGCTCGCCGGGGTCAGGGCAAGGGTTCCACCAGCAGGATATGGGAATCCGTCCCGACCACCTTGACCCGGCTGCCGGCGGTGAGCGGCATCTGGCTGCGCACCGTCCAGACGGTGTCATCCAGATGGACCCGGCTCAGCCCCTGCACCACGTCATCCAGCAGCACCAGCTCCCGGCCCACATAACCCTGCATTCGTTCATTGATGGGGGCGGCCGCATCACGGCCCGACCGATCGCGCTTGTGCTGCCAGCGCCACCAGGCCCAGGTAGTGAGCAGGGATTGCACCGCAAACAACAGCAGTTGCGCCTGCCAGCCGAAGGGCCACAGCAACAGCAGCAGTCCCACTTCCAGCGCGGCTATGCCGGTCCAGAGCAGAAAGCCAACCGACCCCAGCACTTCTATGGCCAAGAGGATGAAACCCAGCCCCAGCCAGTGCCAGTGGGTCAGCCCCTCGAGCAGGGCTGTCATGACTTGTTACCCTTGCCATCTTTGTTGAACATCTCGGCCATGCCGGCTATCGAGCCGATCAGGCTGCCCGCTTCCAGCGGCATCATGATGATCTTGCTGTTGGGGCCTTCACCGATACGTGCCAGGGCTTCCGTGTACTTCTGGGCCACGAAGTAGTTGATGGCCTGCATATCCCCCTCGGCAATGGCCTTGGAGACCATATGAGTCGCCTTGGCTTCCGCCTCGGCAGCCCGCTCCCGCGCTTCGGCGGCGAGGAAGGCGGCCTGACGCTCACCCTCGGCCTTGAGGATCTGGGACTGCTTCTCCCCCTCGGCTTTGAGGATTTTGGATTGACGCACCCCTTCGGCTTCCAGTACTTCGGCCCGTTTCTGGCGCTCGGCCTTCATCTGGGCGTTCATGGCTTCCACCAGTGCCAGCGGCGGACGGACATCCTTGATCTCGATCCGGGTCACCTTGATGCCCCAGGGGGCGGTGGCGGCATCCATGGTGCGCAGCAGCTTCTCGTTGATGGTGTCGCGCTGGGAGAGCATCTCGTCCAGCTCCATGGCGCCCAGCACTGTCCGCATATTGGTCATGGTGAGATTGCGAATGGCGCTGGTGAGATCGTTGACCTCGTAGGCGGCTTTGCGGGCATCCACCACCTGCACGAAGCTGATGGCGTCTATGGTGACGTTGGCGTTGTCGCGGGAGATCACCTCTTGCGCCGGTATGTCCAGCACCTGCTCCATCATGATGATCTTGTGACCGACTCTATCCACATAGGGGATAAGCAGGTTGAGGCCGGGAGAGAGAGTGCGGGTGTAGCGGCCGAAGCGCTCCACTGTCCAGTTGTAGCCTTGCGGCACTATCTTGATGCCGGCACCCAGGGTGACGATCACCAGGAACACGAAGATCCCTAGCACAATCAATGACTCATTCATTATCTAGCTCCTTATGAAACACATTCACTAGCCTATGGCCTTGCGCCGAGCACCACAAGGATGATCGTCCGCCTTTGTCATCATATGGCTTTGCTAATTACTAAAATGCATTAAAAAGCATTTTTTATTATTTTGAGGGATAAGCAGCCCTGCCTATAGTCGCCCCATATTAGTCGTGTTCCGAGGGATGGGCCGAAATGGATTATTTACCTATGTTTACCAGGTTGGAAGGCCGCCCCGTCTTGCTGGTAGGCGGGGGCGAGGTGGCCCTGCGCAAGGCGCGTCTGCTGCTGGCGGCAGGCGCAAGGCTGACCCTGGTCTCCCCCGAGATTGAACCCGAATTCGCCGAATTTGCCGGCCGTTTTACCCATCTGGTCGAGCGCTTCACCCCGGCGCACCTGGCCGGTCAGCTGCTGGTGGTGGCCGCCACCGACAATCTCGAAGTCAACGCGCTTGTCTATCAAAGCGCCAACCAGCTGGGTCTGTTCGTCAATGTGGTGGATGACCCCAAACGTTCCAGTTTCATCTTTCCCTCCATCATAGATCGCTCGCCCCTGATGGTCGCCGTTTCCAGCGGTGGCAAGGCCCCCGTCCTTGTGCGCCTGTTGCGCGAGCGACTCGAGAGTCTGCTGCCCCGCCATCTGGGGGGGCTCACCGAGCTCTCAGGTCGGGTGCGTGACAAGGCCAAGCAGGTGCTCTCATCCATTTCTGATCGCCGCCGCTTCTGGGAGCGGGCGTTTGCCTCCAACACTCTGGCCGGGCTTATCGAAAAGCAGGATTGGCAGAGTGCCGAAACCTGGCTCAATGACGGGCTCGACAAGGCCCAGAGCGAGGTGGGCGAGGTGGTGCTGGTCGGTGCGGGCCCAGGCGATCCGGGTCTGTTGACCCTCAAGGCGCTGCAACAAATTCAGCAGGCGGAAGTGGTGCTCTATGACCAGCTGGTCTCTCCGGAGATCCTGGATCTGGTGCGCCGCGATGCCACCCTGGTCTCGGTCGGCAAGAAGGCCGGTGCCCACAGCGTGCCCCAGGAAGCGACCAACCGCCTCTTGGTGGAGTACGCCAGGGCGGGTAACCGTGTGGTGCGCCTCAAGGGCGGTGATCCCTTCATGTTTGGCCGTGGCGGCGAGGAGCTGGAGGTGCTGGCGGCAGAGGGGATACCCTTCTCCGTGGTGCCCGGCATCACGGCCGCCGCTGGCGCCACCGCTTATGCCGGTATCCCGCTTACCCACCGCGACCACGCCCAGAGTGCTGTCTTCATCACGGGCCACTGCCAGAAAGAGGGCAAGGAGCCTGACTGGCAGCAGCTCGCCATGACCCAGCAGACCCTGGTTATCTACATGGGGCTGATGCGCTCCGAACATATTCAGCAGCAACTGGTGAGCCACGGCCGCAGCAGCCAAACCCCCATCGCCATCATAGAGCGGGGCACCACGGCCCGTCAGCGCGTGCTGACCGGCACCCTGGCTGAGTTGGCTGTGCTGGCCCAGCAGGCAGTGAGCCCGTCCCTCATCGTCATCGGTGAAGTGGTGGCCTTGCGCGAGCGGCTGGCCTGGTTCGGCGAGGGACAGCCTGAGGGCGCCTGTGACCTCAAGCTGGTCAACCTGGCCTGAGTCCCACTCCTGAATGTTGTGACCATGAATCGATTTGACGGTGCTGCGACAGCGGCACCGACCTGAACCCGAATCGCGCCCTGACCCGGCGCGTTAGCCAGACCAGAGGACCCGACATGGACCGTGAAAGATTGACACACCTGCAGCAACTGGAGGCAGAGAGCATCCATATCATCCGCGAGGTGGCTGCCGAATTTGAAAACCCGGTGATGATGTACTCCATCGGCAAGGACTCCTCCGTCATGCTGCACCTGGCCCGCAAGGCCTTCTATCCGGGCAAGATCCCCTTCCCCTTGCTGCACGTCGACACCGACTGGAAGTTCAAGGAGATGATTAAGTTTCGCGACGAGACTGCCAAAAAGTACGGGCTGGATCTCATCGTCCACAAGAACCCGGATGGCCTCGCCATGGGGATCAACCCCTTCGTGCACGGCAGCGGCAAGCACACCGACATCATGAAGACAGAAGGGCTCAAGCAGGCGCTCAACCAGCACGGCTTCGATGCGGCCTTCGGCGGTGCCCGTCGTGACGAGGAGAAGTCCCGTGCCAAGGAGCGGGTCTACTCCTTCCGTGACAAGTCTCACCGCTGGGACCCGAAGAACCAGAGACCCGAGCTGTGGCGTGTCTACAACAGCCAGGTCAACAAGGGGGAGAGCATTCGGGTGTTCCCGCTCTCCAACTGGACCGAGCTGGATATTTGGCAATACATCTATCTCGAGAACATCGACATAGTGCCGCTCTACTTCGCGGCAGTGCGCCCAGTCGTTGAGCGCAATGGCATCAAGATCATGGTGGATGACGAGCGCATGCCCATCGGCCCTGAAGATGAAGTGAAGCAGGAGCTGGTGCGCTTCCGTACCCTCGGCTGCTACCCGCTGACCGGGGCCATCGAATCCGATGCCACCACGCTGCCGGAGATCATCGAAGAGATGCTGCTCACCACTTCGAGCGAGCGGCAGGGACGGCTGATTGACCACGATCAGGCAGGCTCCATGGAGCAGAAGAAGCGTCAGGGATATTTCTAAGGAATCGCATCATGAACAACCATATTCAGACCGCCATCAGCGAACAGGGCATTGAAGCCTACCTGCACGCCCAGCAGCACAAGAGCCTGCTGCGTTTTCTCACCTGCGGCAGCGTGGACGACGGCAAGAGCACCTTGATCGGTCGCCTGCTGCATGACTCCCAGCAGATCTATGAAGATCAGCTCAAAGCGCTGGAGTCCGACAGCCAGAAGCTTGGTACCACAGGCGAGAAGCTGGATCTGGCGCTGCTGGTGGACGGCCTGCAGGCCGAGCGCGAGCAGGGCATCACCATAGACGTGGCCTACCGCTATTTTTCGACGGCGAAACGCAAATTTATCATCTCGGATACCCCGGGCCACGAGCAGTACACCCGCAACATGGCGACCGGCGCCTCCACCTGCGATCTGGCCATCATTCTGATCGATGCCCGCAAGGGCGTGCTGGATCAGACCCGTCGTCACAGCTTTATCGCCAGCCTGCTCGGCATCAAGCAGTTCGTGGTCGCGGTCAACAAGATGGATCTGGTGGAGTTCAGCCAGGAGGTGTTCGATCGCATCAGTGCCGATTACCGCGAATTCGCCAAAAAGCTCAACGTCGACACCATACAGATAGTGCCTGTCTCGGCGCTGGACGGCGACAACGTGGTCAACCAAAGCGACAAGCTGGCCTGGTATCAGGGTGAGACTCTGCTTTCACTGCTGGAGTCTGCCGACGTTGAGCGTGAGCTGGAGCGCCATCCGGTCCGTCTGCCGGTGCAGTACGTGAACCGCCCGAACCTGGATTTTCGCGGCTTTGCGGGTACGCTCGCGGCCGGTATTTTGCGCGTCGGTGACAAGCTGGCGGTGCTGCCGTCCGGCAAAGAGAGCACTGTCACCCGCATCGTGACCTTCGACGGGGATCTGGAGTACGCCCTGCCGGGTCAGGCCATCACTGTGACTTTTGCCGATGAAATCGACATCAGCCGCGGCGATCTGCTGGTGGATGCGGCAAAAAAGCCCCAGGTGACCCAGAACCTGCTGGCCCACATCGTCTGGATGGGGGAGGAGTCCCTGCAACCGGGCCGGGTCTATGACGTCAAGCTGGCCACCAAGAAGACCCGTGGTCAGGTGGAGGTCATCCGTCATCGCATCGAAATCAACAAGCTGGACGAGCTGGAGGCGAGCGAACTGCATCTTAACGAAATCGGTCTGTGCGAAGTGAGCCTGACCGACCCTGTGGCATTTGATCCATACACGGATATCCGCGATACCGGCAGCTTCATCCTGATCGACCGGTTGACCAACGTCACCGTCGGGGCGGGCATGATAGTGGAAGGCCTGGCCGCGAAAGCAGTGGCAGGGCAATACAGCGAGTTTGAAATCGAGCTCAACGCCCTGGTACGCAAGCACTTCCCGCACTGGCAAGCACTCGCCATCGGCAAGGAGTAACCCCATGACCTGGCAACAATCCCTGGTGCTGGGTCTGCTGGCTGCCCTCGTCGCCCTGCTGATCCAGGGCAAACTCCGCCCGGCGCTGCTCTTCTCGGGCGCCGTGCTCATCACCTATTTGAGTGGACTGGCGGACATCAACGCCGTGGCGGCGGGTTACACCAACAGCGCCCTGCTGACCCTGGTGCTGTTGCTGCTGGTATCGCTGGCAGTGGAAAAAACCCGCATCATGAGCTGGTTCGCCAATCTGGTGGGTTCGGGCTCATTCAACAAGGTATTGATCAAGCTGTGGTTTTCCACTGCTTTTCTGTCGGCCTTCGTCAACAACACCGCCGTGGTAGCGTCCATGCTGGGGGCGATCAAACGCAATCCCAATCATGCGCCCTCCCGGCTGCTGCTGCCCATGTGCTTCGCCGCCACCTTTGGCGGCGTGCTGACCCTGATCGGCACCTCCACCAATCTGATCGTCAACAGCTTTCTCGAGAAGATGGGCGCCGAGCCACTGGGCATGTTCGATTTCTTTATGGTGGGGGGCGGCACCCTGCTGACCGGTCTGGCGGCCGTGCTGCTGTTTGCCCGCTATCTGCCGGAGCAGGATACCGAGATGAGCCGGGAGTCCGGCTATTTTCTCGAGGCCAAGGTAGGCGCCGGTTCGCCGCTGGCGGGGCGCAGCGTCAAGGAGAACGGCCTGCGCAGTCTGAAAAGCCTCTATCTGGCGGAAGTAATTCGCGGTGACCAGGTGATCTGCCCGGTACAGCCGGAACACGAGCTGCACGAAGGGGATGTGCTGCTGTTTTGCGGCGAGGTGGAGAGTGTCGGCGTGTTGCAGGAGATGAAGGGGCTGGATCTCTACGGTCAGCATCGTCTCAACGGCCAGCATCTGGTGGAGGTGATCGTCAGCCACAGCTCGCGACTGGTGGGGCAATCCATCAAGGATGCCGAGTTTCGTACCCACTTCGATGCAGTGGTACTGGCGGTGCGCAGGGGCGAGACCCAGCTTACCGGTGGCCTCGGCCAGATTGAGCTGCACGCAGGCGATACCCTGCTGCTGGCCCCGGGTCCCAAGTTTGCCAGCAACAAGTCCCTGTCGCGTGAGTTTGTGGTGGTGAGCGGGCTTGAGGCATCCACCCGCCTCGATGGCAAGCGCAGCGCCGCCGTGGTACTGGGCTTTCTCGGCGTGCTGGCGCTGTCGGTGTTTGAGCTGGTACCGCTGTTCAAGGGGCTGCTCATGATGCTGGTGGCGTTGCTGTTCTCCCGCATCCTGACCCTGGACGAGATCCGCCGCCGCTTTCCGCTGGATATCTGGCTGGTGGTGGGCGGGGCGCTCGCCATCGCCGATCAGCTTGAGAAGAGCGGTCTGGCCAGGGTGATTGCCGACTGGTTGATGGGGGAGTTCAACGGTTCCAGCCCCATCATCGCCTTTATCGGCATCTACCTGTTTACCCTGGTACTGACCGAGCTGATGAGCAACAACGCTGCCGCTGCGCTTGCCTTCCCCATGGGTTACCAGCTGGCGCTCAGCATGGACGTCTCGACCATGCCGTTTATTCTGGCGGTGCTGTTTGGCGCAAGTTCTAGCTTTATCCTGCCCTACGGCTATCAGACCAACCTGATGGTCTATGCGGCGGGCAACTACAAGATGCCGGATTACCTCAAGCTGGCGCTGCCTGTCTCGCTGGCATACAGCCTGGGGGTGATTATCATGGTGCCCCTGCTGTTTCCGTTCTGAGGCGTGATGGCGGGTGATAAAGGCCGGGTCATTCGTCGTGATTCAAGGGGTTGAGATGAGCAATCATGGCCATGGCACCGGCAAGCCATCTATTGATGGGCAGGGAGTCAGGGACAGTTTCAGCGTGGCAGCGTCAATGCCAAACAAGGAGTTTTAGATGAGCAATATAGTGTGGCACCAGCATGCTGTCAGCAAACAGAGCCGTTCTGAATTGAAGGGACAGAAGCCCCTGGTGATCTGGTTCACCGGGCTCTCCGGGGCGGGAAAATCCACCCTGGCGGGGGCGCTGGAACAGGCGCTGGCTGCCGAGGGCAAGCACACCTACCTGCTGGATGGGGACAATGTGCGCCACGGCCTGTGCGGCGATCTCGGCTTCGATGACGCCGCGCGGCAGGAGAACATCCGCCGGGTCGGCGAAGTGGCCAAACTCATGGTGGATGCGGGCCTTATCGTGCTCACCGCCTTTATCTCGCCATTTCGTGCCGAGCGTGAGCTGGTGCGCAACCTCTTGTGCGCCGACGAGTTTGTCGAGGTCTTTGTCGATGTGCCGCTCGCCGTCTGTGAAGAGCGCGATCCCAAGGGGCTCTATAAAAAAGCGCGAGCGGGTGAAATCCGCAACTTTACCGGTATCGATTCGGCCTACGAGGCCCCAGAGCAGCCGGAAATCCATCTGCTGAACGCCGGTAAATCGGTGGAAGCGCTGGTGGATGAGCTATTGACTGCACTGCGCCAAAGAGGGTCAATAGGCTGAGGTCGATTTCACGCACCAAATATTGATAAACAAGGGGGCGTTTGCCCCTTTGTTTAAATCCTGCAAACTATTCTACTTATTATCCGTGGCTAACTGCTTAATGCGGCGTGTTATATGATGCTCAAAAGGTGATATTTCCTCTGACTAACGCTTCGCCTCAGCGGCGTACGCCTTTGGCGCATCCGCTGGAGGCGTTTGTTATACGCTGTACTGCAAAGTTTAGGACTGCCCGTACTTGGCCTGATAAAGTAGGTTTAGTTATTAACCAGTTAGCTATTGCTGGTGATGTTTTGTAATAGGTCTTCACAAAGGCTCTGCCCGCGATACTTTTTAATAACGTGTTGTCTCGATATCTGCGCAACTCTCTTACTTGGTAACACGAAGGATCGCCATAAACAGCAGTAGCAATGAAGCAATTACTGAATGTTTTTACTATTGCAGCACAATAGGGGCAAACCGACTTTTCTGGGCTGCCTCGATAAGTAATGATTCTAGGAACAATTTTTTTACCACAACTTGGGCAGTTGATTCTGTCATCAGTAGGCCGAGTATTTTGCGAAGGCGCTTTCGCAGTAATTGTGACATTGATTGCTCTTGGGCCTTTATTACCGGGTTTTGACTCAAACTGAACCGAATCACCATTTGATGGCAATGATGCGCCATTGATGCTCTGAACATTGAAGTAATGATCTTCTCTGCCCTCAGACGTAATGAAGCCGTAACCCTTCTCTGAGCTGAACCATTTTACAGTGCCTTGCACGACATCTCCTTTTTCTTATTGCACATAACGCCCGCTTAAGGGGCAGGCAACGCTACTACTAACTTTCCGCATAACTCCGTAACCACAAAAACCAACGCATAATAAAAATGCCACGCGTTGGCTGTCCCTCTTGAAGCGTTTGTTAGCTGTTTTCTTTTTCTACAAGTTCTTTGAACCTTTGCAAGATATCTTCGACCATATTGACGTACTTGTGCAGTGTTTCTACTAACTCTTCATCTCGATCTATCACATCTTCGTCTAGACACAGTTTTAATGATGGATTGAATGATTGCCCAATTCTTACATTTCCAGCAGGAGGTAAACTCATTAATATCATTCCATCTCGGATTGGACCACAATGTAAATTTTGAATTGTTAGCATTGGTCCTGAAGCTCCACTCATTTGAAAGTTTTTTATCCCTGCGTAGTGTGCGACTGGGACGAGTGATTTATGTTTGTCGGTAATATCAAGGTCATGTAGTGAGCGAAGTAATTTATTGCCACCCGTATAAGGTTGTAACTCTCTAACAATATCAACAACACCCTGGCCGGCTTTGTCAATACGTCTCTTCTTAATCATTTCCTCAAGACCGTTAGAGTCATTTCCAAAAGGAAAGTATACATTTTTAGCATCCTGACCTGCATGCTCGACCAATTCCGTAGCGAGTAGGTCTAAAGATGCTCTCAAATTATGGATTACATCCCCGATTATTGCTGCAAAGATTATTGGAATGTCGTATTTTACTCGAAGTGTCCAAAGATGATTAGTACTACCATCCTCACTTTCCACAACAACTTTAAGTGGCTTTGATTTTATATAATCAATTATCTGATTTTCTAGGGAAGGTGCGAATAAGCGGGGAAATTCTTCTCGGCTGACTCAGTCATTTCATTTCTTCATGTTTGAGCCGATTT